>JAYUYB010000176.1:0-5027 GCA_043752655.1 Chloroflexota bacterium | reverse complement strand
TGCTCGCGCCAGCGGGCGGGCAGCTCGTCGCGGGCGCCGTTGTCCGCGTAGCGGCGGGCGAAGAGCCGCTCGACGGTGAGGATACGCTCGCCCATGCGAACCATGTCGACCGGGGTGATCGGGCTGCCGGTGGCGGCGCCGATCAGGGCGAGCAGCTCGCCGGGCGAGACCTGGTAGCCCATGAGGCCGAGGCGGCGGCAGATGCCGACCGAGTCCAGCATGGCGGCGAAGCGCTCGTGCCAGATCAGGCGCTGAACTTTACCCTTGACGGCCTGGGGGTGCGATGGCTCGTCGGGCAGCCAGGCGGGCGGGTCGGGCACCAGCTCCTCGTAGCTCATGGCGTAGCGGTAGTCGCCGCCGATGGGCGAGGTGGCCATGGCGAGGGCCACGCCGGTGAGGGCGCGCGGGTCGAGGGCGGGCATCGCGAGGCCCTTGACCTGGGGGGCGAAGGCGGCGCCGCCCCAGAAGACATCGGCGATCTCGCCGACGCCGAGCGAGAGCATATCGCGGCGCTCCTGGCGCACGGCGAGGCGCTCCAGCGCGGCGAGCACGGCCTGCTCGTCGCCCCAGGGGAGCGTGCCAGAGAGGTGGAGACCCTCGTCCTGGCACTCCATAAGAAAGGCGACGGCTGCCGAGGCGGCGGCGGGGTCGAGGCCGAGGCGCAGGCAGCGGTCGGCGATCACGAGCAGGGCGTCGAGGCTGGTGATGCCGCAGCGCGCGCCGAAGCCAGCGAGGGCCTCGAGATCGGGGAGCGGGCCGCTCTCGCCGGGGCGGCGCTGGGTGTCGAAGTAGCAGGGCATGGGGCAGCCGGCGCAGCCGCGGCTCTGCTTGCGGCGGGACACAAGGGCCTCGGGGAGATGGGCGAGCTGCTCGCTCTGGGCGGCGGCGCGGCCGTTGCGCTCGGTGAGGGCGCCCCACTCGGCGGCCTGGGTGAGGAAGTGGCCGCTGCCGGCCTGGCGGATACCCTCCGCGAGCGGGCTGGCGGTGGCGCGGCGGCGGATAATCTCGGTGGCCACAGCGAGGCGGCGCTCGTCGGGGGCGGGGAGAGTGCCGGTGACGGGGCGCACAGCGATGGCCTTGAGCTGCTTGTTGCCCATCACCACGCCGGTGCCGGCGGGCTCGGCCATGTAGCGGCCCTCGGCCACGATGGTGGCGTAGGCCACCTCGGCCTCGCCGGCTGGCCCAAGGCAGGCCACCACGTAGTCGGCGCCAAGCTCGGCGCGGATCGCGTCGGAGGTGGCCACGCTGTCGAGGCCCACGAGGTGAGCGGCGGAGCGCAGGCGCACGCTGTCGCCCTCGATCGAGAGGTAGACCCAGTCCGGGGCCTGGCCACGGATCACGAGCAGGTCGTAGCCGGAGCGGCGCAGGGCGGCGCCCCAGTGGCCCTGGGCCCAGCTGTAGCCAATGGCGCCGGTGAGCGGCGAGCGTGTGCCCACCACAAAGCCGCCGGTGGCGAACGCGTCTAGCCCAGCAAGGGGGCCTGCGGCGAAGATCAGCAGATTCTCTGGGGCGAGGGGCGGCGTGTCGGGCGGGAGGTGGTGCCAGAGCAGCCAGGCCACGGCACCGCGGCCGCCAAGATAGTCGCGCGCGACGGTGGCCGGGAGCTGCTGGCGGACGTGCCCGCGCTCCAGGTCGATGGTAAGGGTGCGCAAAGCCATGCGTGTTTAACAAACTAGGTGGTAGCAGATGTGCAGGTGGGGCGACGCCCCCTTTAGCAGACCAGCAACCATGGCGGAACGGGAACGGCGACGGCACGCCCCGCACCCAGCATTATAACCCGTCGGCGTGCCCCTGTGGTACAATAAGCTATCCCGTGAGCAGGCGATGGTAGTGAACAAGCCCAATGTTGGAGCACGAGCCCTGCTCCTCGCCATAGTAACGCCATGTCCGCAAAAAAGCCCCCCCGCCACTCCCCCGCTGCCCAGGCGCGCGCCGCGCACCAGAGCGGTCGGCGCCAGGCAGCCCTAAACCAGCTCGCCTCGCTCGACTGCCTGCGCGGTGTGCCCGCCAGCGAGCTTGCCCGCCTGTTTGAACTCTGCACCTTCCGCTCGTTCCAGACGAACGCCACCGTGCTAGGGCAGCAGCGCCAGGACCGCTTCCTTTTTCTGGTGCTGCGCGGCACGCTGCAGCTGCGCCTGCGCGACAAAGACGGCCGCGAGGTGCTGATGGGCGTGCTGTCGCACGGCGACTGCTGCGGCGAGGGCCCGCTCTTTGGCGACTTCTTCCGCCGCATGAGTGCCCTGGCCCAGAGCAACTGTCACCTGCTGCAGATCCCCCTGGCCGAGCTGCGGGCCGCCCTGCCCACGCTGCCGATGCTCGCCACGGCCCTGCGCCTTGTCTATAAGCGGCGCATGCTGGAGTGTACCCTGGCGCGCGTGCCGCTGCTTGGCGAGCTCTACCCGATGGAGCGCCTGGCGCTTGGCAGCCTGCTCCAGCCCGCCCATGCAGCGCGCGGCAGCCTGATCATGCGCCAGGGCGAGCCCGCCGACGCGCTCTACCTGATCGAGAGCGGGCAGGTGGTGGTGGAGCAGAGCGGCCAGACGATCGCTACGCTGGGCGAGGGCGACTTCTTTGGCGAGATGGCGCTGCTCACCAGCCAGCCCCACCGCGCCAGCGTGCGCGCGCTTACGCCGACCGACCTGCTGACTCTGCCTGCCACCGACTTTCACCACCTGATCGAGCAGCGCCCCGACCTGGAGGCCAGGCTGCGCACGGTGGTGGAGAAGCGCATTCGCAACAGCGCGGCCGTTCGCGGCGATGAGGCCCGCGCCCGCGAGCTGGAGCTTGCCGTGGGCAAGGGCCTGCTGCGCGGCACCCAGCTGCTGGTGCGTACGCCGAGCCTCTGCACGCCAGGCTGCAACATCTGCGAGCAGGCATGCGCCGAGCGCCACGGCCACACGCGCCTGCGGCTTGACGGCGCCCAGGTTGAAGGCTTTGTTGTGGCCGACGCCTGCCGCCAGTGCAGCGTAGGCGCTGAGTGCGTGGAGGCCTGCCCCGAGGACGCGTTCGAGCGCACCCCGAGCGGCATCCTGCTGATCACCGACCGCTGCACCGGCTGCGGCGCCTGCGTGGCGGCCTGCCCGTACGGCGTCGTGGCCAACGTGCCGCTGCCCCAGCAGCGCTCGGCGGGCGGCCCGCTTTGGGCGCTGCTGCGCGGCACCGTGAGCAAGGTGCGCGGCCAGCCGCTGATCCCGCTGGAGCCCGCCCGCCCCACCCACCGCGCCGATAAGTGCGACCTGTGCTACGGCTACGCCGACCAGGCCTGCGTAAGCCGCTGCCCCACCGGGGCGCTGCGCCTGGTGCCGGTGGAGGAGCTGTTCGAGCTGTAGGCGGGGCGCGGGAACGACTGGACCGCGAACGCTACTAAAAGCGCGAACGCGAAGGCTGCGCTCAGGTCCTATAGCTCCATCTCATCGAGCACTAGGACGCGGATCTCAGTCACACGCTGGAGGCGAAAGTCGTTTGTGAGGAACGCCGTGCAGCCCACGTTCAGGGCGGTAGCGATCTGAAGCGCATCGGGTGTTCGTAGGCCGTAGCGGGCTCGGAGATCAGCGGCGCGCTCCGCAACACTAGCGCTGATAGGTACGAGCGAAAGGTTGCGGCTGCGGGAGAGAAAGCGTCGATAGCGCTGCGCAAGGGCCGTGTTGCCCAAGCGAAGCGGCTGCACGAGCACCTCCGTCAGTGTTATGACGGAGGTGTGTCCGCTGAAGGCATGTGAGCTAATGCGACGCACAACCTCGCGCACCAGATCGACGTAAGCAGGATTGCGCTCGACAAAATAGATGAATGGCGCAGTGTCGAGTCCAAGGCGTGCGACACCTGCAAGCGCATCGTCAAGCTTGATCACGATTGATCCCAGCTGTCGCGCTCTGCGTCGATATAGGCTTTCGGGTCAATGCCCTGCCAGATCTCGGCGCCGACCCCCTCAAGCTCGAGGAGGTCCAGAGGCTGCTCGTCCTCGGCCTCTACATCGACCAAGTCGTCGGTGATGCGTGCCAGCAGCCGCAGGCGCGCGGCTAGCGGCAGCGGCTTGATCTGCTCCTCATAGAGCTGGTCGATATTGGGGTGTGCGATCATCGGCGCCTCCGTGGTACGCTGCAACGCCACAGCCGCATTATAGCATTGGCATCTGCACTACCCCTGCCCCGCCAGTAGGGCTCGGCGGGCGTCCGCCCCCTTTGCGACGGAGTTGAGCCATGTGCATATAGTGGCGGGGCCGCTGTCTAGTCATATTTCCTGTAGATTGAAGAAAAGGAGCCCCATGAGCGAGGCAACCGAAAAGCCACAGCCGACGGACGCAGTCTCCAACGCCCTCGACGCCGCCCGCCCAGCCACCGAGCGCATCTGCGCCGAGGTGTGGGACCTCGCCGAGCCTAGCCTGTAGGAGGTGAAAGCCTCCGAGGTCCACATCCACGAGCTAAAGGCTGCCGGCTTCACGATTGTGAGCACAGGCACCGCAGGCGAGCCGACGGCGTTCATCGCTGAGTGGAGCAGCGGCAAGGGCGGGCCGAAGGTCGGCTTCCTGGCTGAGTATGACGCCCTGCCCGGCCTTGGCAACGCAGCTGTGCCCCGTCAGGAGCCGCGCAAAGACGGCAAGACCAGCGGCCATGGCTGTGGGCACAACATGCTAGGCGCAGGGCTCACCGGCGCGGCCATCGCCGCAAAGCATGCCATGGAGGCGCAAGGCATCGCCGGCACGCTGCGGGTGTATGGCTGCGCCGCCGAGGAGACCGAGGGCGCCAAGGTTTACATGGCCCGCGAGGGGCTCTTTAGCGACCTGGACGCCTGCCTGCACTGGCACCCCGCGCCCATTGCGGGGGTTATGAACATGCGCCTGACGGCGACCAATGCTATGAAGATCGAGTTCCACGGCAAAACGGCGCACGCCGGCAACGAGCCGTGGAAGGGGCGCAGCGCGCTCGACGCGATGGAGCTGGCGGCCCACGCGATCAACCAGATGCGCGAGCACCTCGAGCCGACCGCCCGCACACACTACGTCTTTGAAGTCGCAGGCCAGGCGCCAAACG
>JAYUYB010000175.1:0-1911 GCA_043752655.1 Chloroflexota bacterium | reverse complement strand
GTCAGCACGCGCCATCGAGTCCGCTGGCGGCCCAACGACCTGCTCGCCTCGACGGCGCGCTGGCCGCACGGACACCGCTGCTGGCCACTCCGCAGCACAGCGCGCAGGGAGGCCGCACCACTTCGCCTCGTCGGGCCGCGCGATGGCCGGCAGCGCTCGATTCGGTGAATGGCAGCCCAGCGGAGCCGGCAGAACGCAGTGACCGCCTGCGTCCGGGTCTTCGCACGAGGTGGGTGTGGTCCGAGCAGGCGCCGCCGCCCAGGCTCAGTGCGCCTCAGTCGGGTTCAGGCCGCTCAAAGCGTCGGTCGGCCCCGATAGTGCACGGCTTCTGCCAGATGCGCTGGGCCAATGGTAGCGGCGCCCGCGAGGTCGGCGATGGTGCGGGCGATGCGGAGCGTGCGGTGGTACGCACCGGCCGAGAGGTCGAGCTGACGCACGGCCGCTTTCATCAGGCTGTGGCCGGCGCCGTCGAGCGCACAATGCGCTCTGATCAGCTCGATACCCATCTCTGCGTTCGTCGTGACGGTAGGCGTCGTGGCGAAACGGGCGGCCTGGCGCTGCCGCGCGTGAAGCACGCGCTCGCGCACGGTGGCCGATGGCTCACCGAGCCGGCCCGATGTGAGTCGCTCGTACGCCACGCGCGGCACCTCCAGGTGCAGCTCGATCCGCTCCCGGAGCGCCAGAGGCACGCGCTGCTGATAGCGGCGCACCATCGCGGGCGTGCAGGTGCAGATCGCCTCAGGGTCGCCGAACCAGCCGCATGGGCAGGGCCGGGCGGTCGCAACCAGCTGGAAGGCCGCCGGCAACGCCACCGTCCCGCTTGCCCGCTCGATTGTCACCGCTCGGTCGTCAAGGATCGCCGGCAGCTGGGCCAGCTTTGCGCCGAAGAGGGGCAGATTGTCGAGCAATAGCAGGCCGTGGTGTGCGCAGCTCACGGCGCCAGGAGCGCGCATCCCACCCCCGTAGAACGCGGCACGGCGTATGTCCGGCGGTGGCGCCACGCACGGGCGCTGATCGCTCGCTGCTTCCTCGGTCTTTCCCTGACCGATTAAGGCGCCGATGGCCGCGACGCCGGCCGCCTCGCGCGCGGTAAGCGGGGGCAGCAGGCCACGCAGGGCGCGGGCAAGCATGGTTTTGCCCGCTTCGGGTGCGCCTACCAGCATCACATGATGCCCTCCTGCCGCCGCGACTTCCAACCCTCGTTTTACATGCTCCTGACCTCGCACCTCTTGCAGATCCACCGGCTCGCTGCACCGCATTGTTGTTGCCATCGAAGCCCTCCTGAGCTTGCTGATCGATGGCGACCGCACACACCCGCAAGCGGGTGTAGCTTCCCGTTGGGGGCCAAGGCTTTCGCCAAGCACAGCGGCGCGACGCAGGTGGGTACCGCAGAGGTGCGCTCGCCTGTACCTGTAATCCCCGCGCCCCACGAGGTGACGTGGAGCTACGCGCTACTCGAACTCGTCCTCCGTATTCCAGTACGCGCTGAACTGCCGCGCGGCGCGGGTGTTCACGTAGTCAAGGAGGTCGCTGAGCTCGTCGTCGTCGGCGTCAACGAGCCGCTCGTACAGCTGCCGATGGAGTGGATGATCTTCGATCAGCTCGGCGACATAGTAGGCAAACGCGCTCTGGTTGCACGGCTGATCGAGCTCGACCCCTGCCATCTCCAGCACGCACCAGAGGGGAAGTTTGAACGCCTTGGCAAGCTGCTGGAGCGTCGTAAGCTCGGGGGCTTCTTTCGCACCGTCCTTCATGAGGCGCGCCAGCAGGCTGGGGGACAGCCCCGTTTTGACGTGCAGGTCGCGTACGCTTGTGGTCTGTAGCTCACGCTTGAGCAGTTGGGCCAGGTTCATCGTGATGTCCTTCAAGCAAGCAGCGTGCGATCACGTAGCGTGAGCGCGCCGTGCGCCG
>JAYUYB010000174.1:0-5041 GCA_043752655.1 Chloroflexota bacterium | reverse complement strand
GGCTCGACCAGTGGCCAGTTGATGGCGATGAGCGAACGCAGGGGCCCGCGCGAACGATGAAGGTCTGCATCGTCGGGGCCTCGGGGAAGCTCGGGCAGTACATGATTCAGCACGCGCTGGATCGGGGCTACCAGGTGGTCGGCGTATGCCGGGAGGAAAGCGTCGGCAAGCTCGACGCGTTCAAGGGGCGCATCACCGTCGTCCCCGGCCCAACCGACGACCACAAGGTGATCAAGCGTGCGGTCGCGGGCTGCGACGCGGTGCTCGTCGTGCTCGTCCCGATCGGGGTCCACGGCTACTCGACGGGAACGGCCCAGGCGGTCCTCGACCACGCCGAGCCAGGGGCGCGGCTGGTGTTCTCCTGCGGGTGGCACATCACCCGCGACGGCCAGGATGTGTATTCGTGGCAGCTCAAGGCGCTCGTCAACATCGCCGGCCGTCTTGCACGCCTCGCCCGCATGGTGGACCTCGACGACCAGGTGGAGGCGTGCCGGCGGGTGTTTGCTAGCGCCACGCGGTGGACGGTCGTGCGAGGCAGCGACCTCGAAGAGGGTGAGAGCGAGGGCCTGCCCGTGTGGAGCCGGCACGTAGGCGACCCCATCCTGGAGAGCAACCTCACACGCCGTGTCGATTATGCCCTGTTCATGGTGGCGGCAATCGAGAACGACACGCTGATCCACGAGGCCCCGGCGATTGTCGGCTGCCGGACGCCCTCGGCGCTTCTGCATGCCGCCGCGGTTGAGGACAAGATGACCGCTGACAGCCAGGGCGGCGTGTAGCTACGTAGCGTGATGGGGCTACGCGCCGAGCGAAGCATCATCGTTACACAGGCGATGCGCCCAGGCTGGCGCAATTGACCACAACAGGTACAGGGGATGGCAGACAAACACAACTCGGCACCGGCTCCCGCTGAGCCTGCGATCTATCAGCTCAGGCGCCAGGGGCGGCTGGGCGCTGAATGGAGCGACTGGCTTGAGGGGATGACGATCGCGCTGGCAGAGAACGGCGACACGCTTATCACTGGCCCGGTGGTCGATCAGGCCGCATTACACGGACTGTTAAGAAAAGTGCGCGATGTAGGCCTCCCATTGCTCGCGGTCAATCGTATCCAACCCGGCCAGACAGACGGGCCAGTTGACCAGCAATAGGGTGATGCTCGCGTCATGTTCCCTGCGCCAGCGCGTGGGTTCCAGCCGAGATGACAAGGGCGACAACGATGAGCACCGCGGCGACGGTGAAGGTGAGCCGCATGCCGGCGCGTGTCCTGGTGTCTCTAGCACCACAAACCCCTCGACCGCATCGCCTTCCTCCAGTGTTCGCTCTACCGGCCAACCCGGCCCAGCCCAGAAGCGCTGTTGGAACCGCGCTATCAAGTCGGTCGGTCCTTTGGCGGTGAAGGCTTCCATCCTGATCGCCTCGGGCTCGTGCTGTTGCTCAAACAGGATCGGCAGGTCGCCAGTAGTGAAGGGGCGCAGGGCAATCTGCTCGGCCATGATGTGCTCCATTCTAGTTATTCGGCGCCGGTACGGCGGAGTTGCGGGCCTGCCATGCCGGGGACGGGCTCTACGGAGGGCGCTCCTCGTTCCGACCAGAGCGCATAGCCCAGCCACACTAGCGCAACACCCATCGGCACGGCCAGGCTACGGTCGAGCGGATGCGGAAGCAGCCAGGACAGGAGCAGGGGCGACACAGCCGCAAAGGCCAGCAGCCCAGCTGCCCAGCGCGGCAGCACGCCGGCGCGCAGCGTCGCGATGCCGAACAGCAGGCCACCAAGCACATACCCCGCGAACCCCGCGAGCGTGTACAGCACTGGCAGGGCGCCGAGGTCCATCACGACAGGGTGCCCGTTGAAGATCCCCAGGAAGCCCTCCACAAACGTCGGCGCCTCGCTCGCGAGCAGCGGCAAGACAAAGGCTTCGATGTAGGCCAGGGGCAGGGTGTGCGCGAAGAAGAAGCCGAACAGGAGATAGCCGGCCAGGCCGAGCCACCCGGCCTCGTTCGCCTGCCGGGCGTAGAGGCCGGTCAGGCCGATCAGGCCAAAGAGGCACATGGCAGTCTTCAGGGACTGGATGACCACCCAGTGGGTGGTGGTGACCGACGCGAGCGTATCAAGCGGGTGGATCGGCTGGATGCCCGCGAAAATAGTCCCTGCCACCATCGCCGATACACCGGCCCAGCGGATGAGGTTCTTGGTGTTCATGGGTATGTCTCCTTGTGTAGCGTTCCTTCCACCACAAGATACCGGCTCACGTGGTGAGCGGGCATCACCACATGTGGTGAGCGAGATGGTGATTTGTGGAGCGGGAAAGGGTGAGGGAAAGAAAAAGGCCCCGGCAGGGTTCAACAAAAAGCTCCTAGGGCCGAGGCGATCATTGCGCGCTCGTTAGAGCAGATCAAGCTCCTGAGCACGGCGCACCGCCGCCCGCCGGCTGCTCACGCCGAGCTTGGCGTAGATATTTTTGGTGTGCGTGCGCAGGGTGTTGAGGGCGATGACAAGCGCGCGGGCGATCTCCGGGCCGTCCAGGTCGCTGCGGAGCAGCCGCAGCACGTCGCGCTCACGTTCACTCAACGGCTCAATCAAAGGCTGCCGGATGCCGGATGCAGGATGAGCCGCTGGTTGCTGTCCAAAGGCGGGCAGCAACCGGACAGTGTATTCCTGCAACCTCCCGCCTGCATCCTGCATCTTGTTTAGCAAGGCGGCCATAGCTGGGCCTTCGTCCACAAATAGTCGGGCGTAGCCCTCCGGCTCAGCCAGCGTGAGGGCGCGGGAGAGCGACGCGAGGGCCGCCGGGATGTCGCCCTGCATCTGGTGCGCGAGTGAGCGCAGCGCCAGGATCTCGATCACGCTTCCCGTCCGCTCGCCTGCTTCCGCTGCGTGCAGGAGGCGATCGAGGAGACCGATTGCCTCACACAGCGCGCCGTCCGCAGGGTTGCGCTGGGAGCGGGCCAGGAACAGCCTGGCCAGGGTAATGTGCGCGAACTCGCGCAGGTAGGTCAGCTCGTCGTGGGCGGACACGCCCTGCTCGCGGGCCCAGCCGAGGGCGTCGTCCAGCCGACCCTGCGCGATCCACACCCGCGCCTTCCAGGCCGCAACGGGACGCACAGGCGGGAAGAAGTCGCCGACGTAGCGGCGCTCCGCCTCGTGCAACAGGACGAGTGCGCCGTCCCAATCGCCCTGCGCCACACGGATGCGCGCCAGGGCGACGCGTCGGCGATATGGGTGTTGCGGGAAGCCGGTGTGCTCGCCCTGCTGCTCGCTGCGCAGGAGATGCTGCATCGCAGCCGACAGATCGCCGCGCTCATAGGCGATCTCGCTCAGGCCCACGTACATATCCGCCGTTCCGCGCAGCTGCGGCGCGCCATGATCCACTGCAAGCTGAAGCCCCTGCTCATAGATCCGCAGCGCCTCGCCGAGCCGACCTTGCGTGACCCGAATATCCGCCAGGGCGATGGCGCCTCCGATGGCGTCGGGGATGTTTCCGGCCATCTGGAGCTGCGCCAGGCCGGCGGCAAACGAGCGATACGCCGTTTCGAGATCCCCGCTGGTCCAGGAGGCAAGGCCGAGAAGCCCCGTGGCGGCACCGCGCCAGAGTTGATCCTCTGCGGCGATGCGCTCAAGCGCCTGCCCGGCATAGTGGGCGGTCGCGGCTACATCGCCCAATGCCAGGGCCTGGGCGGCGCGGTAGACTGCGATTGCACCAGGGAGCCGGCGCAACGCCGCTTCGTCGCGGACGACCATAGTGTCCGGTTGGGCCTGGGGTCGCTCCGATCCGTCTGCCGCGGGATCGAACCAGCGTTCGGCGTCCCGCAGTCGGTCCCCAACGCCAGTGACCTCACCGCAGGACAGCAACGCCCCGGCGTAGCCAACGCAGAGGACGGGCCTGCACCGGACCACCTCGTCGGGGAGGGCCTTGTACCAGCCCAACAGGGTGGCCTCCTGCCTGCTCTGGTGCAGGGCTGGCGCGGCCAGCTCGATTAGGCCCGCCGCGCGCGAGTAATTCTGGGCGGCCAGGGCGTGGCGGATGGCATCGACCGGCGCGCCGTTGCGCTCGTACCACGCGCTCGCGCGCTGGTGCAGCGTCGCCACCTGATCGGGCTGCTCGGCCATCAACTGCGCCGTGAGGACGTCGGCAAAGAGGTGGTGATAGCGATACCACTGGCGCTGATCATCCAGCGGCATGACAAAGAAGTTGCTGCGATGGAGCGCCTCCAGCTGCGCGTTGCCGTGCTCCTGGCCGGTGATGGCATCGCACAGCGGGCCGTGTAAGCGGTCGAGAATGGCGGTCTGGAGCAGAAAGCTGCGAACGGCTTCGGGCTGACGCTCTAGTACCTCTTCGACCAGATAATCCAGGATATAGCGGTGATCTCCCGCGAAGGCCCGGATGAAGCCAGGAATATCCTGGTGGCCCTGCATGGAAAGCGCGGCGAGTTGTAGGCCGGCGATCCAGCCTTCGGTGCGCGCTTCCAGGGCGGCGATGTCGTGGGCCGCGAGACGGAGGCCCATCACCTCCGTGAGAAAGGCGGTGGCTTCAGCGGGGGTAAAGCGCAAGTCGGCGGCCCGCAGTTCGGTCAATTGGTTGCGGGCACGCAGGCGGGCCAGGGGCAGCGGGGGATCCGCGCGGGTGACAATCACGAGGTGCAGCGGCGGCGGCAGGTGCGCGACCAGGAAAACCAGGGCATGGTCAACCGGCTCGGCATCGATCCAGTGGTAGTCATCAAGCACGAGGATCGCCGGCTGCGGCAGCGCCGCGATCTGGTTGAGCAGCGGCGGCAGCAGCGCCTCGATGGGCGGGGGCTGCGAGGACTGGAGCAGACTCGCAACGTCGGCGCCGATGGTTGGCGCAATCGTCTGCAAGGCGGCGACGAGGTGCGCTAGAAAGCGGGTGGGGTCGTTATCCGCCGCGTCCAGCGCGAGCCAGGCGGCGGGCCGCCCACAGCCGGCGATCCACGCGCTGGCCAGGCTGGTTTTTCCAAAGCCGGCCGGGGCCGCGATCAGGGTCAGCCTGCGGTGCAGCCCCGCGTTCAGCCGCGCGATCAGGCC
>JAYUYB010000173.1:0-5046 GCA_043752655.1 Chloroflexota bacterium | reverse complement strand
AGGCCGCAAAAGCTGCTATAGTATAGCTGAATCCGTGCCGGGGGTGGCCCGGCCGACGCCACGAGACGAAGGAGCGGCTGTGCCCTCGACAGTCCGGCGCAGCGCTACAGCGCCTCAGGCAAGCGATCTGCTGCTCGCCCTCTACCCGCTCGGCCTGGTGCTGCTCACCCTGGCCGCCCTCATCGCTCCCCAACGTGAGGGGCCGCTGGCGCTGACCCAGGTCTTCGCCCATTTTCTTTTTCTGCCCGCGCTGCTGCTCGTCCCCCTGGCGCTACGGCGCGGTCGTTTTTTCCTGCGCCTGGCGCTTGTGGCGGCTGCGGCAAGCTTCCTGCTCGTCTACCCGCCCGCGTTGCGGCTTGGCGCGCCTGCTGCCCCAGCCACACCCGAGCTCACCATCCTTCAGTGGAACCTCTACGTGGGCGGCGTTCCACCCAGCGAGCTACGTCGCGCGATGGAACAGTACCGGCCCGACGTGGTGACGCTCCAGGAGAGCGACTGGGAAGCCATCGCGGACGACAGCGCGATTATGGCGGAGTACCCCTACCGCCTGCTCGATCCGGCCAACACCGCGCCCGGCCTCGCCATCCTCAGCCGCCTGCCGATTGTGGAGTCTGGCGTGCCCCAGCGCGATGACGCCGCCTGGGATATGCCGCGCATCGTCTGGGCGCGGCTCCAGGTGGAGGGCCGAACAGTCACCCTGGTGAATGCCCACCCCATCCCGCCCCGCACGTTCGACGAGGGGTGCGACCGACCGAACTGCTACAACAGCGGACCGCGTGACGCGCAGATCGCCGATCTGCGGCGCTTCGTGGAGCAGCTGCACCAGCGCACTGGCGACCCACTCGTGCTCGCCGGCGACATGAACGTGACCGAGCGCGAGCCAGCTTATTTCGTGCTGTCCGCCGGCCTCCAGGACGCCCAGCGCGTCGCTGGCTCCGGCTTCGGCGCAAGCTGGCGCCCCGCTGCGCTCGGCCTGCCCCTGGGCCTGATCCGCATCGACTACCTCTTCAGCGACGCGCAGCTGCGGCCCGTAGGCCTTCGCACCGACTGTGCATGGCGCAGCAGCGATCACTGCCTGCTCGTAGGCCGCTTTGCTTTCGCATCGCCGCCGATAGCTGATAGCCGGTAGCCGGTAGGCAAGCGGCGGGGCACCGTCCACCGTCCACCGTCCACCGTCAGACCAAGTGACGATATACGAGCCACCCAAACATCATGCAGCTGCCATTCTTCGTCTACGGCACGCTCAAGCCTGGCGGGCTGAACTACACGCGCTACCTCGCCGGCCTCACCACCGAGGAGACGCCGGCAAGCCTGGCGGGCGCCGCGCTCTACTCGCCTGGCCCCTTCCCCTTTCTTACGCTGGAGCCGGGGCTCGCCACGCCCGACGAGCTAGCGCAGGGCTGGCTGATCGCCGTGGCAGCAGAGCGCTACCCGGAGATTTTGGCCGCCCTCGATCTGCTGGAGGGCTACAGCGCTGGCGGCGCGAACAACCTGTACGAGCGGGTCGCCCTCGCCGTTGCCGCGCCGAGCGGGCCACGCCAGGCCTGGGTCTACGTGGCGAGCGCCAAGGCCCTGCGCCTTATCCGCGCCGGGCGCATGCGGCGCGTGGCGGGCGGGGTGTGGGAGGCGGCGTAAGGTGGTATCATTCCCGCAGGATCAGGATATTCTTCCGGGAAGGCCCCTTGGCATCCCGAGGGATCCTGGCACACCACCTTCCCGGAAGAATTTCGTGATGGAGCAAGCATATATGGGCAAAGGTGTTGTCAAGATCGGCGTCGTGCAGCTACGTTGCAGCGACGACCCCGACGAGAATACGCGGCGAGCGGTTGAGGGCGTGCGCGCGGCGGCCGCCCAGGGCGCCCAGGTGATCTGTCTGCCTGAGCTGTTCCGCTCGCTCTACTTCTGCCAGAGCGAGGAGCATGTGAACTTCGCCCTGGCCGAGCCGATCCCTGGCCCCAGCACGGAGACGTTCGGCGCTCTGGCGAAGGAACTGGGCGTGGTGATCATCGCCAGCCTGTTCGAGAAGCGCGCAGAGGGGCTGTATCACAACACGGCGGCCGTGCTCGACGCCGATGGCGCCTACCTCGGCAAGTATCGCAAGATGCACATCCCCGACGACCCGCTCTTCTACGAGAAGTTCTACTTCACCCCCGGCGACCTTGGCTTTAAGATCTTCCCCACGCGCTTTGGCAAGCTTGGCGTGCTGATCTGCTGGGACCAGTGGTACCCCGAGGCTGCCCGCCTCACCGCGCTGCGCGGCGCCGACATCCTTTTTTACCCCACCGCGATCGGCTGGCACCCCAGCGAAAAGGCCGAGCACGGCGTGGCCCAGCACCAGAGCTGGGAGCTGATCCAGCGCTCGCACGGCGTGGCCAACGGCTGCTATGTGGTGAGCGTGAACCGCACGGGCCACGAGGGCGACCCGGCGGGCGGGATCGAGTTCTGGGGCCAGAGCTTTATCAGCGACCCGCAGGGCACTATTCTCGTCAAGGCCCCCGTGGGCGAGCCCGCTGTGCTTGTCCACCCGCTCGACCTCGGCAAGCTCGATGTGCAGCGCACCCACTGGCCCTTCCTGCGCGACCGCCGCATCGACGCCTACGGCGAGCTTACCAAACGCTTCATCGATGAGTAGAGTAGATGTGATGCAAACGCCAAAGCAACTTGGCTACAGGATGCCCCCCGAGTGGGCGCCGCACCAGGCCACCTGGCTCTCGTGGCCCCACAACAAGGCCAGCTGGCCCGGCAAGCTAGAGCTTGTCCTGCCGGTCTACGCCCGCGCCGTAGCCGCCCTGGCTGGCTCCGAGGCCGTACACATCAATGTGAACGACGCCGCCGCCGAGGCCGGCGCCCGCACGCTGCTGACTGAGGCCGGGGCGCAGGGCGACATAACGTTTCATCACTTCCCCACCAACGACGCCTGGTGCCGCGACCACGGGGCGATTTTTGTGCTGCGCGAGGCGGCGCCGCGTCTGGCTGCGCTAGACTGGGGCTACAACGCCTGGGGCGGCAAGTACCCGCCTTTCGCGCTCGACGACGCGATCCCGCCCCAGATGGTCGCCTACCTGGGCGTCCCCTGCTTCCCTGGCGGCATGATCCTTGAGGGCGGCTCGATCGAGGTTGATGGGGCCGGCCTGCTGCTCACCTCCGAGCAGTGTCTGCTCAACCCCAACCGCAATCCGAGCCTGGGCCGGGTGGAGATCGAGCAGCGCCTGCGCGACTTCCTGGGCGTGGAGAAGATCCTCTGGGTTGGCGAGGGCATCGTGGGCGACGACACCGACGGCCACATCGACGACACGGCCCGCTTTGTGGCGCCTGGCACGCTGATCGCCGCTGTGGAGGAAGATCCCGAGGACGAGAACTACAAGCTGCTCCAGGAGAACCTGCGCCGCCTTCAGCTGATGACCGACCTGGCCGGTCGCCCGCTCACGGTGCTGACCATGCCAATGCCGCCGCGCCTTGAGTATGATGGCCAGCGCCTGCCTGCGAGCCACGTCAACTTTTACATTGGCAACAGCGTGGTGCTGCTGCCCACCTTCGGCGGCCCCAGCGACGCCCGCGCGGCCGTCCTGCTCCAGCGCTGCTTCCCCGACCGCGAAGTTGTGGGCCTCGACTGCACCGACGTGGTCTGGGGCCTTGGGGCTTGGCACTGCCTCACCCAGCAGGTGCCTGCTGTTTAATAGCCGATAGCCGCCTGACGCGCTTGAGCTTCCGGGAAGGTATACTCTTACCACTTTCCCGGAAGCATTCCAGAACAGGAATTCCCCAATGCTGAGCGAGGTAGCCGGAGCGCAGGCGGCGGCTGAGGCGCCTTTTGGTGGCGAAGTTCGCACCACAAATCTCGATCTGGCCCTCGCGGCGCTTGTCGCTCTGGGGCTGCCCTCGCTTTGCGCCGCGCTGTTCCAGCTTACGGGCGGGGCATTGGCTAGCCTGTACATCTACTACATGCTGGCCTGCGTGGCCCTGGTGCTCTGGCGCAAGGGCACGCTGGACTACAGGCGGCCCACGCGCTGGCCCTGGCTGATCTTCGCCGTTGGCCTGCTCGTTGTGGGCGCGATTGTCGTGAACAATTGGGGCGCCTACCCGAATATGGGCGCCGCGCCGCTTGGCCTCGCGCTCACCGCCCTGATCTGGGCGCCGCTCAACGGCGCGATGGAGCAGCTCTCGTGGCAGTATTTGCTCGACGCCTGGCGCAACCGCTGGCCGGGCGGCTGGCCGCGCCGCGCGGGGCTTGTGGTGGGCTGGCTGCTGCTGCTCACGTTTGTCGCCCTGATCCACATCCTCTTCTGGACGCTCTTCCTGCCTGGGAAGCTGCCCAGCCCCTTCTGGTGGGTGGATCAGCTGCTCAACGCGGCGCTCACCGTGGTGTACGTGCTGCTCTACTACCGCTCGCGCTCCATGTGGCCCACCTTCATTATCCACACGCTCGTCGATCTACAGCTGGTGCTGCTGGCGAACTACTCCATCCTGCCCTCGCTCTAGGCCGCAACAGGCTATACTAGAGCGGAGGAGAGGAAAGGAGCAACGATGATCGACGATCCCGGCGCCGCGCCACCGCGCGACGCAGGTTTGGTTCGCCCTGAGGGAACACTTCGCTGGCGGCTTTGGCTGCGCCCGCTGCTGATTGGCCTGATCGTCGCCGCTGCGAACGTGGCCGTCTTCTGGCTGCTGCCGCCTGCGCTGCTAAAGCGCATGGGCAGCTTCGGCTACCTGGGCGCCTTTGTGTCGGCGGCCTTCGCCAACGCCACGGTGCTCGTTCCGGTGCCATACTACCCGCTACTGATCAGGCTGGCGCAGGCCTTCAACCCCTGGGGCGTGGTGTTTGCCGCCGCCGCCGGCTCGGTGCTCGGCGAGTTAGTCGCCTACTACGTGGGGCGCAGCGGCAAGCATGCCGTGGCCCAGACGCGCTTCTACCGCTGGGTGCAGGGCCAGCTTGTCCACCCCTGGCGGGCGCCGCTGCTGCTCTTCGCGCTCTCGGCGCCGCCCACGCCGCTCTTCGACGTGGCGGGGCTGCTCGCGGGCGCCCTCGGCATTCCCCTGAGCATCTAC
>JAYUYB010000172.1:0-1918 GCA_043752655.1 Chloroflexota bacterium | reverse complement strand
ACGCCGACAGCCAGAGCGAGCGCCGCAAGCTGAACACCGTTGTCACCTCGATCGCAGAGGGCGTGGTGCTCTGCGACGCCCGTGGCCGCCTGACTCTGGCGAACGACGCGGCCCTGACGCTGCTGCGCCTCGACTGGCTGCCCTTCGAGCAGCCCCTGGCAGAGATGCCCGACTTCTATGGCATGCACGACCTTGAGGGCCGAGCGCTGGAGCTTGATCAGCTGCCCTTCGCGCGCGCCCTGGCCGGCGAGCTGTTCCAAGATTACCGCCTGGTACTGCGCGGCGCGAGCGGCAACGAGACGGTAATGAGCTTCTCCGGGGCGCCAGCCCGCGCCGACGACGGCACGATCGAGGGCGCCGTGATGGTGTTCCGCGATGTGACGGCGAGCCAGAAGCTCGACCGGGCCAAGGATGAGTTTCTGGCGGTGGCCGCCCACGAGCTGCGCAGCCCGCTGGCGGCGGTGCGCTCCTACGCCGACCTGCTGCTGCGCCGCGAGCAGCAGCGCGAGGAGGCCGACCCGCGCGATCTGCACGGCCTGACGATCCTGACCCAGCAGGTGACGCATATGCTGCGCATGGTGGACAACCTGCTCGACGTGTCGCGCATCGACGCGGGCCAGCTTGACTTGCAGATCCAGCGCGTGAACCTAGTAAACGTGGTGGCTCAGGTGCTCGACCAGCAGCGGCCGGCGGCCGGCGAGCGCGAGCTGCTGCTAGAGCACGACACAGCCGAGCTGTATGTGGAGTGCGACTCGCTGCGCATCCGCCAGGTGCTCACGAACCTGATCGGCAACGCGATCAAGTATGGGCGGAGCGACGATGTGATCAGCGTGCGGCTGCGCCGCGTGGATGAGAGCGCCGACGAGAGCGCGGGCCTGAGCGGGCCAACGGCGCTGGTGAGCATCAGCGACACAGGCGGCGGGATCGCGCCGGAGCAGCAGGTGAAGCTGTTCCAGCGCTTCTACCGGGCGCGCAACAGCCGCGCCGAGGGGCTGGGGCTGGGCCTCTACCTGAGTCGGCAGTTTGTGCAGATGCACGGTGGTCGGATCTGGGTAGAGAGCGTGGAGGGCGTGGGCAGCACCTTTGCGCTGGCCCTGCCGCTGCGCCAGTAGACGCTGGAGCACGAAGGGCGCGAAGGCTGGAGCACGAAGGGCGCGAAACAGAGCGAAAGGCGCGAAGTCTGAAGGGGCAGTGAGCAGAATAAAAGGATCAGTATGCGCCTGAAAGAGCATATTTTAAACCTACCAGCGTATAAGCCTGCAAAGCTGATCGCCGGGCCAAGCGCGGAGCTGACCAAGCTCTCCTCGAACGAGAATCCGCTCGGCCCTTCGCCCCTGGCGGTGGCGGCCATGCGCGAACTGGTGGAGCAGGTGCATCGCTACCCCGACTTCTCCAGCGCCGCGCTGCGCCAGGCCCTCGGCGCCCAGGCGGGCCTGGGGCTGGAGCACGTCACTTGCAGCAACGGCTCTGACGAGCTGATTCTCACGCTTTGCCTGGCCATGCTGGAGCCGGGCGACGAGGCGGTGATGGCGGAGGGGACGTTTATCAGCTACTTGCTGCGCACCCTAGAGGTTGGGGGCAAGGCGGTGCGAGTGCCGCTGCGCAGCTACGCCCACGACCTGCCGGCGATGGCTGCCGCGATCACGCCGCGCACACGGCTGCTGTTTGTCTGTAACCCGAACAATCCAACGGGCACGACCAATGGCGCCGACGAGGTGCGGACGCTGCTCGATGCTGTGCCCGACGACGTGCTGGTGGTGATGGACGAGGCCTATGTGGAGTTCGCCACGCGGCCCGACTACCCCGACTTGTTGCCGGAGCTGCGCGATGGTCGGTCGAACCTCCTGCTGCTGCGCACCTTCGCCAAAATCCACGGCCTGGCTGGGCTGCGCCTGGGTTACGCCTACGGCCCGCCCGC
>JAYUYB010000171.1:0-11754 GCA_043752655.1 Chloroflexota bacterium | reverse complement strand
TAGACGGACATTCGTCCAGATTTCCTATCCGTAGCGCCGTCCGCCGTTGCTGCCGTTTCGGCATGTGTTCATCGGCACAGGCGTTCGTGTGCGAGTGTCGACCAACGGGCCAATCGGCGCGCCTCACCGGCTGGATCTGGCTGACGTACCCTCAGCTAGCTGCGCTGGCGCGTCTCTGCCAGGGCGTGATGGGCGGAACTGGCGCCCCTGATAGCGCTGCGGTCACGCGGTGCGGCGCCTACTCGTTGCGCAGGGCCTTGATCGGGTCGAGGCGGGCGGCGCGCAGGGCCGGGAAGAGCCCGAAGAAGATGCCCACGCCCGCCGAGATCGAGGTGGCCAGGATGATCGAGAAGAGCGACACGCTGGCGCGGATGTTTGGGTCCTGTGAGATACTGTAGAGCAGAAACGTCCCGCCGAACGAGAGCAGATAGCCCAGGCCGATGCCGATCAGGCCGCCAATCAGGCAGAGTACCACCGCCTCGATCAGGAACTGCCACATGATGTCGCGCTGCTTCGCGCCCACAGCCTTGCGCAGCCCGATCTCCCTGGTGCGCTGTGCCACGCTCACCAGCATGATGTTCATAATGCCGATCCCGCCCACCAGCAGCGAGATCCCGCCGATGGTGCCGAGGAAGGCGCTGAAGCCCACGGTGATGGCGCGAAACTGGCTGGCAAGCTGCGAGGGGTTGGTGATCGAGAAGTCGTTGGGCTGGTAGGTCAGCCGGTGCTCCTCGCGCAGCAGCTCTGTCACCTGGCGGATAGCCTCGTCGATCTGCTGCGGGTCGCGGGCCTTCACGGTGAGGCTAGAGAGATCGACGCGCGTATCGATCTCGTTGCGGAAGAGCCGGTCGCGGGCGCTGCTGTAGGGCAGATAGAGCTGCTCGCCGGGGTCGCCGAAGCGGCCAACGGCGCCGGCCACCTGGCTCTGCTTGGCCACCGACACGCCGATCACATCGAAGGGCACGCCGTTGATGCTCACGCGCTGGCCGACGGCGCCCTCGATGCCGCCGAACAGCGTCTCGGCCACGATGCGGCCGATCACCGCGACGCGCGCGCCGGACTGCTCCTCGTCGTCGGTGAAGAAGCGCCCATCGCCCAGCTCCTGGTCGCCGATGTTGAAGTAGCCAGGCGTAACGCCCTTCACACCGAAGATGAAGCGCTCGCCGCCCGCGCTCACGACGCCGCTGCGCGTAAGCTCGATCACCACCGACTCCACGGCGGGCGCGCGGCCAGGGGCCAGGATCGCGGCGGCATCGGCAGAGGTAAGCCGGGGGCGCAGAGTCTCGTCCTGGTCGTCGCTATCGACCTGCGGGTTGACGTAGAAGTTGCCGACGCCCAGCTCGGTGAACTCGGAGTCAATCCAGCGCGAGTAGCCCTCGCCGATCGCGAGCATGCCGACCACGGCGCCCACGCCGATAATGATGCCGAGCATGGTGAGCAGGGCGCGCATTTTATGGGTGAGCATGGCGCCCCAGGCGACGCGGAAGGCTTCGGTGATACTCATAAGCTCCACTACTCCGTGCGCAGCGCGTCGATCGGGTTGAGGCGCGAGGCCTGCATGGCGGGGAAGAAGCCGAAGAAGATGCCGATGGCGGCGGCGATGCCGGTGGCGAGCAGCACGTTGGAGAGGCTGACCGTGGCGACGGCGCCCTCGGCCTGGAAGAGCGTGACGAGGATGAAGGTGCTGGCAAACGCGAGCAGGTAGCCGAGAGCCACGCCGATCAGGCCGCCCACGAGGCAGAGCACCAGGGCCTCGATCAGGAACTGCATCAGGATGTCGCGGCGCTTCGCACCCACAGCCTTGCGCAGGCCGATCTCCCTGGTGCGCTCGGTGACGCTCACCAGCATAATGTTCATGATGCCGATCCCGCCGACAATCAGGGAGATGCCCGCCACCAGGCCCAGGAAGGCGTTGAAGCCGCCGATCACTACGTTGAGCTGGGCGGCGAGCTGCTCGGGGTTGATGATCGTAAAGTCGTTGTCCTGGTAGGTCAGGCGGTGCTCGTCGCGCAGCACGGCGGTGGACTGGCGGATCGCCTCGTCGACCTCGGACACACTGCGGGCCTTGACGGTCATGATCGAGACATCGATGCTGTCGGCGGTCTGGTTGCGGAAGAGCCGGGCGAGGCCGGTGTTGTAGGGGATAAAGATCGCTTCGGCGGGGTCGGCGCCCACGCTAAACGAGCCGGGCTCGGTGAGCACCACGCCGATCACCTGGAAGCCGACGCCGTTGAGGTTGAGGCGCTGCCCGACGGCGGCCTCGGGCGTATCGAAGAACCTCTCTGCCACGGAGCGCCCGATCACGGCCACGCGCGCGCGCTCCTGATCCTCCTGGTCGCTGAACAAGCGGCCCGGCCCTGGGTCCTGGGGCGTCACGTTGAACCAGTCGGCGTTCACGGCGCGCACCGAGTAGGTAAGGCGCTGGCCACGCGCCTGGGCCTGGACATCGCCGCTCCACTCGATCGCCACGCCGCCCACGGCGGGGGCGCGGCCGGGGGCAAGGATGGCGGTGGCGTCGCTGGCGGTAAGGCGAGCGGCGGTCACGACATCGAGCTTGTTGCTGTCGACAAACGGCGCGACATAGAAGTTGCCGGCGCCGAGCTGGGCAAACTGGCCGTTGAGGAAGCTCTGGAAGCCGTTGCCCATAGCGAGCATGCCGATCACGGCGCCCACGCCGATCACGATGCCGAGCATGGTGAGCAGGGCGCGCAGCTTGTTGCTGAGCAGGGCGCGGAAAGCGATGCGGATCGACTCGATCAGGTTCATGTCGCTGGCCTTTATCGTCCGCAGATTACGCAGATTACGCAGATAGCGAGCGTCTGCGCCCCATCGGAAATGGGCCAGAAATCGGCGCAATCTGCGTAATCTGCGGATAACGCTAGACCGGCACGGCATCGGCGATGATGCGATCCTTAACCGGCTCGTCGCCAGCGATCACGCCGTCGCGCACGCTGATGATGCGCTGGGCGTGCTGGGCCACATCGCTCTCGTGGGTGACAAGGATCACCGTGATGCCCTGCTCGCGGTTCAGGCGCTGGAAGATCGCCATGATCTCCTCGCCGGTGCGGGTATCCAAGGCGCCCGTGGGCTCGTCGGCCATAATGATGCGCGGCTCGTTCACGAGGGCGCGCGCGATCGCCACGCGCTGCTGCTGGCCGCCGGAGAGCTCGTTGGGCTTGTGGTGCGTGCGGTCGGCCATGCCGACAGCCGCCAGGGCCGCCCTGGCGCGCTCGCTGCGGCTGCCGCCCTTGCCGCCATAGAGCATGGGCAGCTCCACGTTGCGCAGGGCCGAGGTGCGCTGGAGCAGCATGTACTGCTGGAACACGAAGCCGATTTTCTCGTTGCGGATCGCGGCTAGCTGGTTATCGTCGAGGTCGGCGACGTTCACGCCGTCTAGCAGATACTCGCCGCCGGAGGGCTGGTCGAGGCAACCGATCACGTTCATCAGGGTGCTCTTGCCGCTGCCCGATGGCCCCATAATCGCGACCATCTCGCCCTCGCGGATGGTGAGCGAGACGCCCTGAAGCGCGCGCACCTCCATGTCGCCCATCGTGTAGACTTTGGTGAGGTCCGTAACGGTGATGAGATCACTCATAATTAGGGTACAGAGTACAGGGAACAGGGTACAGGGGGCCGGACTACGGGCTTGCGCCCCTGTTCCCTGTTCCCTGTTCCCTTACTAATTCGGCGGGCCGCCGCTCGGGTTGAAGGTGCTGACGACATCCTGGACGAGCACTTCGTCGCCGACGCTGAGGCCGCTGAGGATCTCGACGAACTCGGCGTTGCTGAGCCCGATCTGCACCTCGCGCCGGTCGCCGGGGGGCGGCGCCGTCTGGCCGGGGATCGCGGGCTGCGGCGCGAGGCTCGGGTTGGGCACGTAGACGTAGCTCTTGCCGCCCTCGGCGCGCACGGCGCGGCGCGGCACCAGCACCACGTCGGGCTTCTCCTGGGTGATAATCTCGACCACGGCGGTCATGCCGGGGCGCACACCAGCGCTGCCCTCGTCGAGCGTCACGGTTACCTCATAGGTGGTGGTGCCCTGCTCGCTGCGCGTGGCCTGGGGGGCGATGCGCGTCACCACGCCGCCAACCTCGGCGCTGGGCAGCGCGTCCAGCGTGATCGTCACGCGCTGGCCGGGCTGCACGCTGGCGATGTCGAGCTCGTCCACTGGCACATCCACATGGAAGCTGCTTAAGTCTACCACGGCGATGTTGGCGGTGGCGTCGGCGGGCTCGCCGATCTGCATGTTTAGCGCGGCGATGGTGGCGGGGAAGGGCGCCTTGAGCGTAGTCATGGCCAGGTTGCGCTCGGCCGACTTGAGGGCCACCTCGGAGCGGGCGACTGCCGCCTCGCGGCTCACCAGATTGCTGGCGGACGGGTCGGCCAGGAGCTTGTCGAGGGCGGCCTGGGCGATCTCGATGTTGGCCTGCTGGGTGGCGAGGTCGCTGGAGCGGTTGGTGCCGGTTAGCTGGGTGAGCTTGGCCTGAGCGCGCTGGACCTCGGCGCGGGCGCTGGCAAGATCCTCGCTCTGGCTACCGGCCACCACCTTGTCGCGCCCGGCGATGGCGCTGTCGAGCTCGGCCTGGCGCGTGGCGAGCGTGTTGCGCTCGGCGTCTTTCGACTGGTCATAGGCGATCTGGGCGTTCTGGAGCGTGGCCTCGCCATCCTTCACGGCGCGGTCGGCGGCGGCCTCCTGGTCGCGCCGCTCGCGCGGCAGATCGCCGGGCAGGCTCTCTAGCTGGCGGTTATCCCAGTAGATACGGCTGAACTCGTCCTGGGCGTTGCGCAAGGCGTTGGCGCTTGTCTCCACATCCAGGCGAGCGCGCTCCTTGTCGGCGGCGAGCGTGGTGCGGGCCTGGTCAAGGTTCGACTGGGCCGTCTGCACGCGCTCCGTGCCGCTGGCAAGCTCGTCGCTGGCAGGGCCGGCCTCTAGGCGCGCCAGGCGGGCGCGGGCACTTTCGAGGTCGGCGCGGGCGGCGGCGATGTCCGCGGAACTGACGCTGCTCTGGGCCTGGGTGTACTGGCTGCGAGCCTGCCCCACGCGGGCGCGGGCCTCGGCGAGATCCTGCTCGGTGGCGCCGCCGGTGAGTGTCTCGAGGTCGGCCTGGGCCTGGCGCAGATCAGCCTGGGCCTGCTCGACGCTCAGCTGAAGGCCAGAGGCGTCGATGCGGGCGAGGGGCTGATCGGTCTCGACTGCGTCGCCGGGGGCAACCAGGAGCTCGCGGATGGTACCGCTGGTCTCAAAGCGCAGCGCAGCCTCGGCGGCGGGCTCCACGTTGCCGGTGGCGCTCACGGTTGCGGCGATCGAGCCGCTGGTGGCGGGCGCCTTGGTCCAGCCCTCGGGGAGGGTGCCGGGGGCGGCGGGGCGTGGGGCAAGGGCGGCGACGCTGGCGCCGATGATCACGACGGCGAGGATCACCGCGCCGATGATCCACCAGAGACGTCGTCCGTTGCGGTTGCGCTTACGGGAGGTAGGGGCCGCGGAAGCCATTGTTTCGCACTCCTTGAGGGGATCAGTTCGCAGGTCCAGCACTCAGCACTACTTACTATCGCAGATGTGACGCCAAGGCGCATCGGGCGGTTGCACGAAGCGCGAGGCGTGGTCTGCTAAATCAGGCTCGTACTTTGGTAGGATACGCGCATGTTGTGCTTTCTGCGCAGCAAAACTGCGGCGCACGCAATGTGGTATCCTCTGCGCTGGCACCGCGATCTTTGACGAGTCCACCAAATGGCCCAGCAGCGACCCCTGGCGGCGTTCCAATCGCGTGACTTCTCTCTGCTCTGGCTCGGCAACCTTGTGTCGCTCACCGGCACCGAGATGAGCCGGGCGGCGGTGGCCTGGCAGATCTACCAGCTGACGGGCAGCGCGCTGGCGCTCGGCCTGATCGGCGCGGCCCGACTGATCCCGCTGGTGCTGCTGGCGCTTGGCGCGGGCGTGCTGGCCGACGCCTTCGACCGGCGCAAGCTGATGATTGGCGCCCAGGTGGCGATGCTGCTCTGCTCGCTTACGCTGGCCTGGTTCACGGCTATCGGCGCGACAACGCTCTGGATCATCTACGGCATCACCGCGCTGGCGGCCGCAGCCAATACGGTGGGCCTCCCGGCCCGGCAGGCGCTCATCCCGTCGCTGGTGCCACGCGAGCACCTGGCGGGCGCGCTGAGCATGAACATTACCGCGTGGCAACTGGCCACGGTGCTCGGCCCCACAGTCGGCGGTCTGCTGATCGCCAGCGCAGGCGTGGGCATTGTCTACTGGATCGACGCGACGAGCTTCCTGGTGATTATCAGCGCGCTGCTGCTGATGCGCTCGCGCTATGTGCCGAGCGAGCGGCGCGACGTGAGCCTGCGGGCGGCGCTGGATGGGCTGCGCTTTGTGCGGGGCAACAAGCTGATCTGGAGCACAATGCTGCTGGATTTTCTGGCGACCTTCTTCAGCGCCGCGACGACGCTGCTGCCGATCTTCGCCGACAAGATCCTGGAGGTGGGGCCGCGCGGGCTGGGGCTGCTCTACGCGGCGCCCTCGGTCGGCGCCGTGATCGCCAGCCTCGTCACCTCGTGGATGGGCGCGGGCCGCCGCCAGGGGCCGCTGCTGCTCTGGGCCGTGATGCTCTTCGGGCTGAGCACGGTGATCTTTGGGCTCTCCACCTCGTTCTGGCTCTCGCTGCTGATGCTGGCGGTAAACGGCGCAGCCGACACGCTGAGCATGGTGGTGCGCGGCACGATCCGCAACCTGGAGACGCCCGACAAGCTGCGCGGGCGCATGGTGGCGGTGAATATGCTCTTCTTCGCCGGCGGGCCGCAGCTGGGTGAGATCGAGGCCGGCGTGGCGGCGCGACTGCTCGGCACGCCCATCTCGGTGGCGGTCGGCGGCCTGGCGTGTATGCTTATGTCTGGTGGGGTGGCAGCAGCAACGCCCGAGCTGCGCCGCTACACGGACGGCAGCCAGCTGCGGCGCTCCGGGCCGGAGGGCGCAACCCAAGCGGCGGACTGAGGCGATAGCCGATAGCCGATAGCCGATAGCCGATAGCCGATAGGTGCTGGGCTGGATAGCGCGAGGAGCTGCGCTCGGCAATCCAAAATCGGACTGCTACAGGCCGGCGATGCGGGCGAGCAGGAGTGCCGTGTTGGCAATCAGGCGCTCGACACCGCTGTTAATGGAGCTAAAGAGCAGGTTGGGGAAGAGCCCGCCGAGCACCACGGCGGCGGCGAGCGTGCCGAGCAGCAGGCGCTCGCGGCGATCCAGGTCGGGGAGCTCGCCGCTTTGTGCAGCCTCGCCCATGAAGCCGACGCGGAACCAGCGCAGGCTGTAGACGGCGGCGAGGATCACGCCCACGGCGGCGCCCGCAGCGAAGGGCCAGCCAAGCACAGCCGAGCTGAACACGCCCTGCATAAGCGTGAACTCGCCGATGAAGCTGATCAGGCCGGGCAGGCCCGCAGTCGCCAGCAGCGCCAGCAGCGCCAAGCCGCTGTAGGCAGGCATCACGCGCCAGAGGCCGCCGAAGGCACCAAGCTCGCGCAGCTCGCGGCGCTCGTACAGCACCGCCACCAGCAGCAGCAGGAAGGTTGTGGTAAGGCCGTGGGCCACCATCTGGAACAGGGCGCCGTTGAGGCCGATCGGGTTCAGGGCGAAGATACCGAGGGCGATGAAGTTCATGTGGCTCACAGAGCTGTAGGCCACCACGCGCTGCATATCGCTCTGGGCGTAGGCCACCAGCGCCGCGTAGATAATGCCGATCACCGCGAGGACGCCCACAGCGGGGGCGGCCCACTCGGCAGCCTGGGGGAAGAGGCTTAGGTTGAAGCGGATCAGGCCGTAGGTGCCGAACTTCGACATCACGCCGGCCAGCATGATCAGCGCCGGGGTTGGCGCGGCGCCGTAGGCGTCGGGCACCCAGGTATGCAGCGGCCAGAGCGCCAGCTTGACGGCGAAGGCGGCGAAGAAGGCGCCGAAGAGCAGCCGCTCGGCCACGGGCGTAAGCTGAAAGGCGCCGCTGCGCATGTCCGCCGTGATCTGGGCGAGCTCGAACGTGCCTACGTAGCCCGGCGTGAGCACCGCCATCGCGTTGCGGTGCAGCGTGTAGAGCCCGATAATACCCACCAACATGAGCACCGAGCCGCTGAAGGTGAACAGAAACAGCTTGAGCGCGGCAGCGCTGTGGCCGACCCCGCCCCACATGCCCACCAGGAAGACGATCGGGATCAGGGCCAGCTCGTAGAAGACATAGAAGAGCAGCATGTCTTGCGCGAGAAACACGCCTAGGAAGGCTGTCTCGGCGAGCAGCAGGAGCGCCAGCATGCCGCGCGCCTGCACGGTGAAGCGGCTCCATGTGGCGGCGACGGCGAAGGGGGCCAGAAACGTGGTGAGCAGCACGAGCCAGAGGTTGATGCCGTCGACGCCGATCAGGTACGTGGCACCCCAGGAGGGCAGCCAGGCGAAGCGATCAACCAGCTGCAGGGGGGCGGCGCCAGCGGGATCGGGGGGTGCGCCCATCACCACGAAGGCCACGGCCACCGCGAGGACGAAGGCGACGCCGGTGGCGGCGAGGGCGAACCAGCGCTGTGCGGCGCTGCGACTAGCGGGGATCAGCAGCAGCAGCAGAGCGCCGAGCGCGGGCGCCCAGAGCAACGTGGAGAGCAGTGGAAAGCCCAGCAAGTTCATGGCGTTTTGTCCACAGATGGCACAGATTTCCGGCCCATGTCTAGCCCCGCGGCGGCATTTTTGTTCAGCTTGTTGCCCAAGGTGAACAAGAGCCAACCGACGACAAAGAAGGTTATGACGATGCCAACCACATACACGGCAACGCCAGCGTAACCGCCCACCGTCGCAGGGTTGAGGAAGGGGTAGGCATACCAGCTCACGATTGCGCCGCGAATCACCGAATAGACCAGATAGCAGAGCGGGAACAGCTGGCACAGCAGCAGTTGTCGCATACCAAGCTTGATCGTCGGTGGCTGGAAGAGCCACTCGACCACCACTGCAACCGGCATTATGTAGTGTAAGACGCTGTTAACCCAGGGTAACAGTGCGCCAAGATCGGCCTCGCGCAGCAAGGCGGAGAATACGACCCCAACCACAGCCATGTTGACGACCGATCCAGCACGGATCGAATCAGTTGTCGCAGATGGCTTGCGCTGCGCGATCAACTGAAACGCGCCAAACAGGAAGACGATGGTGGCAATAAGATTCGATAGATTCGTAAAGTAGCTGAAGAAGTTGACGATGCTGAAGCCACTTTGAACCTGAATAACGAATTGTGTGCCTATGGCTGCTAACGTAAGCAGGCCAAAGGTGAGGCGCCAAGCGATAACGATTGAGCGTCTGGTCATCGGTGAGTGATCCTAGTCCACTGTGCGGTACTTGCGGTATGCTGCGTATGATACCAGACTTTGCACATGTGGCGATCACAGGCAGGGCGGATGCAACGTCCCTGCATCATGCATGTTGTCCACAGATGGCACAGATTTCCGGCCCATGCTGGCCCCAAAAGCGTGCTAGGCGCGTCGGCTCTGGACGTAGCAACCTGGTGGATGCGGACAGCGCGGCCTGTGCGCGCTGCCTCGTAGATCGCCAGCACCACCTCCTCCAAGCGCTCGGCGCACCGGTGCGCCACCGCGTTCGCCGTCGTGGTCAGGGCGTCGGCCATCTGGCGCGCCTGGTCGACCACGCGTGTGGTCAGCTGGACCAGTATAGTGGACCCAGGAATCGGCTCTGGCGCAACTTCCGTGAATCAGGCCTATCTAGCTGTGGCCACTTCGCACTCCTAATGCGAGAGGTGGGCAGAACATAAGGTGGTATAGTGCGGGCAGGGCATAACATAACGTGCTCCTGACGGGTGTTTAACCCCTCCCAGCGCTGCCCTCCCACGAGCTGTTGCACGCATGTGGCGTCTATATGCCCGAAGCGCCCCCCAACATCCAGCCCTGCGCCGCGTTTCTGGCGCGGCGCCCGGTACGGACACACACCGCCCAGACCCGTGTGCGCTCGGCGCGCACAGGCGTACCTGAACACCTGAATTCATCTCTGGAACCGTTGCGTGCGGCCAGCACGGCACCACCCACCACCCGCCTACGCCATCCATGCTGGCCAACACGCTTACGCCACCAGGGCCACGTCCGTGGTGCCCGGCCCAGCCTCCGCCTGGGCGACCTGTCGGGTCTGGATGCGCTGGAGCGTCTGCAGATTCAGCAGCACATACAGGAGCGTGTTCTGGTTGGCAATCGAGCGCTGGTTGCGCAGCTTCGGCCGTTCGATCCCGAGCTCCACCGCCTGGCTGTTGACCCGCTCACACACGGTGCGCTGGTTGAAGATGGCGAGGTAGTCGGGACTCGCACGGTCGAGTTGCCAGCGGATGCGTGCGCCAACGCTGGCTGCCAGGCTGGTTGTACAGCCACCCTTCGCAAAGTGTGCGTCGGCGATAGGGCACGGCGCGCCGGTTGAGGTCGGCACCAGCAAGGGGCAGCCACACTTCTCGCGCGTATGGGGAAGCAGTCCGCTGGTACGGTCTTGGTAGAGGAACAGCCGAGGCATCGGTAGCCCGGCCGCGCAGCAGGGTCGGCCGTCGGGACTGAACTGGCGCACGCCGTGCCGGGGGTTGACGACCAGCGGCACGGCGGCAAAGCCACCCGCGTCGTGAAAGTAGTCATAGACGTAGTGGGCGTCGAAGGCGGCATCCCAGGCGCCGAAACGTGGCTGGCGCCCGAGGCGCTGCTCGGTTTGGTGGATCAGCGGCCAGAAGTAACTGATGTCGCTCTCGTTGAAGGGCCGGGTGCGCTCGGCCAGCACGACCTCGCCGAGGTCGGGCACGATGGTGGCGACCACACCGGAGGCGTAGCCCCAGTAAAACTCGGCATCGCCGCGCTTCTGCCTGGGCGCGTCCAACCTTAGGGCTTGCGACCGGTAATGCGCGCTACAAGTGCCTAGAAGCGGTTTACGGCATAGCAAAGCAGAACCGCTCACTCGGCCGTGCCGTCCCGGTTGCTTACCGAGGAACAGCGGTGCAACACGCTCTGAAGCCGAGCGCCGCCTGAACTGTGAAGTCACCCTCGCCGCCTTGCGCCGACGCCCACAGTACAAGCTCATCGATGCGCCTGGATAAATCGTAGCTCTTGCGAAAGAAGGTCGCGCTCCCTGCGATGCCGCCAACCAGGAGCAGGCCAATATATACCATCACGGCGAATGTATCATCGTGCCAAGCCTGCCGCGCGCCGCATCGTGTTCGCAAGGTCGCTGTACAACGCGGCCCAGGCCGTCTCGACATCGGCCGTGAAGCTGTTGCCAAGGCCCTGTTGCAGTGTCCAGAGCAACGCCTCGCCCACCAGGTCGTAGTGAGCCAGCTCGACGCCGTAGGCCACGTGGCGGCGGGCAAGCTCCTTGAGTACCGGAGCCAACTGCTCCGGACAGTCGAGGTAATCCACGGCGATCTTCAGCGTCTCGATCAGCTTGGAGCCCTGCCAAGCCATCCCGGCCGTCCCCAGCGGCGGGGTTGAGGCTGGAGGCATGAACCTTGATGCGCAGCTCGTCTGCGGTGGGCACCGGTAGCGCAACCTCCTCCAGACGCAGGACGGCCACGTCACCGTAGGCATGAAAACAAACAGCGCGCATGATGGGGGATCATTGGCCGATGAGCATCAGGAGAAGAGCTGGAGGGGTTCTGTTTGGAAGCGCTCCTGCCAGGAGCGGCGGGAGCACTGCCGCAAGGTCGCGCGGTAGGAACTGCTCATCTGATCGCGCGATCTCCTCCGACGACCACCAGC
>JAYUYB010000170.1:0-5051 GCA_043752655.1 Chloroflexota bacterium | reverse complement strand
AGGTTCGCCAGGTGCTGATCTTCGAGAACAAGGGCGAGGCAGTCGGCGTAAGCAACCCGCATCCCCACGGCCAGATCTACGCCACCAACTTTACGTGGAAGACTTTCGACACCGAGCTGCTGGCGCAGCAGCGCTACGCTCGCGAGAATGGGCAGGCGTTGTTTGCCGCGATCATCGCCGCCGAGCAGCAAGATGGGCGGCGCGTGCTCTTCGAGGATGCCCACAGCATCGCCTTTGTGCCCTACTTCGCCCGCTACGCCTACGAGGTGTATGTGGCCCCCAAGCGCCGTGTGCCGCACCTGCACGCCCTGGCGGATGCCGAGGTGGAGTCGCTGGCCCGAGCGCTCGGCGCGGTGGCTGTTCGCTACGATAACCTGTGGCGACAGCCCTTCCCCTATGTGATGCCCGTCCATCAGGCGCCCACCGATGAGGGCAACTACAAGGACTTCCACGCCTTCATCGGCTTTCTGCCACCGCTGCGCCGCCCCAACACCCTGAAATATCTAGCCGGGCCAGAGATCGGCGGCGGCAATTTTCTTAGCGACACCGCACCCGAGGCGACCGCCGCCGAGCTACGCGCCGCGCCCAGCGTCCACTACCGCGGATCTACAGTATGAGCCCAATCACCTATAGACTGCTCGTGGCCAGCCGAGCACACATAGCCCGCAGCAATCGCCCACAGCCTGGGAGCGGAGCCAAGCAATGTGGCGTCTGAGCGGCACGCCAACCGGCGAAGTGCCAGGCATGCCCGCCTTTGTCGCAGCCGTCAACGCCCAGCGCAACCTGTTCCAGCCCGACGCGCCCGTGCGCGTGGCCCGCGCGCCCGGCAGGCTCGACCTGATGGGCGGCATCGCCGACTACTCCGGCGCACTGGTGCTGGAGCTGCCTCTGGCCTGCGCGACCTTCGCCGCAGTGCAGCTGGCTGGCGACCCCGCGCTTGTGGTGCGCAGCCTGCCCCCGGAGCCCGGCCTCGCCCCCCGCGAGGTTCGGGTCGCCCTGGCCGACCTGGCGCCTATGGGTGCGCCGCTGGCCGAGGCAGCCGCCCACAACCTGCTCACTGCGGAGCCATCTACGGCATGGGCTGCCTACGCCCTGGGGCCGCTGGTGGTACTGGCACGCGCCAAGCGCCTCCGGCTCACCAAGGGCATACGCCTGCTGATCGGCTCCGATGTGCCGCTCGGCAAAGGCGTAAGCTCATCGGCGGCCCTGGAGGTCGCGGTGATGCAGGCTCTGGCCGCAGCGCTCGCCGTGCCAATCGAGGGCCGCGAGCTGGCGCTGCTCTGCCAGCGGGCTGAGAACCTGGTTGTGGGCGCGCCCTGCGGCGTGATGGACCAGATGACCGTGGCGTGCGGCGAGATGGGCCGCCTGCTCGCGCTGCGCTGCCAGCCTGCCGAGCTGGAGCAGCCCGTCACGCTTCCGGAGGGGCTAGAGGTCTGGGGGATCGACTCGGGCATCCGCCACACCGTGGGCGGCAGCGACTACGGCGCCGTAAGGACGGGCGCGTTCATGGGCTACCGGATCGTCGCCGACCTGGCGGGGCTGCCGACGACCCGCACCGCGCCAGGGCGCGTGCAGATCACGGACCAGCGCTGGGGCGGCTATCTGGCGAACCTGGCGCCTGCCGAGTGGGAGCGTGCGTACCGCAGCCGGGTGCCCGAGCAGCTGGACGGCGCGGCCTTCCTGGAGCGCTATGGTGGCATCACCGACGCAGTGACTCAGGTGGAGCCGGCGCGGACATACGCGGTGCGCCCATGCACGGCCCACCCGATCTACGAGCATCAGCGGGTGCGGCTGTTCCAAGCCCTGCTCGACGCAGGTGCCGGCGATGAAGAGGCGCGCACCCTGCTGGGCCAGCTGATGGCCCAGAGCCACGCGAGCTACACGGCGTGCGGCCTCGGCGCAGACGGCACCGACCGGCTCGTGGAGCTAGTGCAAGCAGCCGGGCCGGGCGCCGGACTCTACGGCGCGAAGATCACCGGGGGCGGCAGCGGGGGCACGGTGGCGGTGCTGGCCCAAGCAGGTAGCGCCCCAGCCATCCACGCCATCGCGGCCAGCTATGCTGCTGAGACCGGGCGCGCCGCACTGGTGCTAGGCGGCAGCTCGCCTGGCGCCGTAGCCGCCGGAGTCGCGTCGCTCGCATGGGAGCCGGCGTAGCACAGCTGGGGTAGCGCTGCCGAGGTGGTGTGCGTGGCGATCAACATGCTTCAAGCAGGATCGCTGCGACGAGATCGCGATGCTGCGGCCTGTGTAGGCCCGAGCACAACGTCCAAAATAAAAGCCGCCGGACCAGTGTGGCCCGGCGGCTGTGCGCTTCCGACAAGGTGCGCCCTACGGCTCCACGCGCACGATCGTGAAGGGGCCAGGGGGCAGCCCGAAGCGCGCGTTGACAGCGTAGAGCGCCTTGCCGAATGAGGCCACTGTGGTGGGCACGGCAAAGTTTGGGCTGGTGATTGTCTGGACAAGCTCGGCGCTGCCGAGATCTTTTGCCAGCTTGAAGGCGGCGATCTCGTTCAGCTGATTGCGCACCACGTAGAGCGTGTTGCCCTCGCGCAGCAGGCCATCGCCGCTAGTCACGCTTGCGCCACCAAGCTCGATCTCATCGGCAATGCCTGTGGCGGGATCGACCGCGTACAGCTTGCCGACGGTGCTGTTGACGACGATCAGCGTGTCGCCCTTGTTACTCGCCTCGATGCCATTGGCATTGAAGCCAGCCACCTGCTGCCAGTCACCGCTGAGTGTGATTGTCGTCACCTCAGCCTGTGCGCCGGGCTGTCCGCGCCGTGTGAGGGGCACGCGGTAGAGCACGGGTTGGGCGGAGTTGGTGAAGTAGACTGCCTCTTTGGTAACAACGGCGTCGTTGACGAAGCCGCCGCCGGGGCCGAAGAGACTGAAGGCGGCCACTTCGTCGCCGGTCTTTGAGTCGTAGACAATGGCGGCGCCGGTGGGGCCACCCGCGACGTAGATGTAGCCGGTGCGGCGATCAAATTCTAGGCCGACAGCCACGCGGCCTGTCTGACCCGGCACAAGCTCAGCGCCGCTGCCCGTCCTGACGTTCACAGCGTAGATCGCCCCGTTGGCGAGCGAGCCAACATAGGCGGTGCGCCCGCGCCCAGCGACGATACCCTCGGGCGCGAAGCCGTTGGGCAGGGTGATAACGCTAGGGGATGTCTCGTCGGCACGGGTGGGGGTGGCGGTCAGCAGCAGCACGGCGGCGAGCAGCGCGCCCGTCAGGGTCCAGAGTCTTCGGCGCATACGCGAGTATTCTCCTTATGATTGGCTCTTCTATACTTCTAACCTACTACAAGGGCCGTGCCTGCGCCGTAACTCTCAGCGAATGTTAATGCACGCGACTGCCGCTATGCTACCATAGTGCCGCGCAATCACCCGCCGCCGACCACAAGGAACAGCAATGGCACTCTTCGACATGCCCGAGGCACAGCTGGAGCGCTACCTGCCTGCCCGCGACGAGCCCGCCGACTTCGACGCCTTCTGGGCCGCTACGCTCGCCGAGACGCGCCGCCACCCGCTAAACGCCCAGTTTACCCCCTACGCGAGCGGTCTGCACGCCCTGGAGGTCTGCGACGTGCGCTTCCACGGCTACGGGGGCCAGGCGGTGCACGGCTGGCTGCTGCTGCCGCGTCGGCGCGAGGGGCCACTGCCCTGCGTGGTGGAGTATATCGGCTACGGCGGCGGGCGCGGCTTCCCCAGCGACTGGCTGCTCTGGGCCAGCGCCGGCTACGCCCACCTGGTGATGGATACGCGCGGCCAGGGCAGCGCGTGGCTGCACGGCGACACGCCCGACCCCGAGCCCGAGGGCAGCAACCCGCACTTCCCCGGCTTCCTGACGCGGGGCATCGCCAGCCCGCAGAGCTACTACTATCGCCGCGTGTTTAGCGACGCCGTGCGCGCCATCGAGGCGGCCCGCAGCCACCCCGCCGTCGATCCCGCCCGCATCGCCGTGACGGGCGGCAGCCAAGGCGGCGGCATCGCCATTGCAGCAGCGGGGCTCGTGCCAGATGTGCAACTGTTGATGCCAGACGTGCCTTTTCTCTGCCACTACCGGCGGGCCAGCGAGATCACCGACGCGCACCCCTACCAGGAGCTGGCGCGCTACTGCGTGACCCACCGCGACAAGGTGGAGGCGATCTTCGCCACGCTGGCCTACTTCGACGGCGTGAACTTCGCCACGCGCGGCCGCGCTAGTGCGCTCTTCTCGGTGGCCCTGATGGACGAGATCTGCCCGCCCTCCACCGTCTACGCGGCCTACAATCACTACAGCGGCCCCAAGGAGCTGCGCAGCTGGCGCTACAACCACCACGAGGGCGGCGGCACCTACCAGGTGCAGGCCAAGCTGGCGTTTGCGCACCGCCACTGGGAGTAGGCGACGCGCAAGCGCGCCGGCGTGACAGAAAACAGACCGGAAATCTGGGTTATCTGTGGACAACCTGCCCGCCGTGTAGGCCGCGCGCACAAGGCAGGCGCCGCTGCCCCGTGCTATACTGATGGCTCCAAAGCCAAACAGCATCAGCGCAAAGCGTTCCGGAAGGACAGTGGCGATGACGGACACGATGGCCGGGCAGGCGCGCAGCCGCACAAGCGGGCGTCGTCCGCGCGCCCGTGCCCTACCCCTCCCCCTGACGCCGCTCGTGGGCCGCGAGGAGGCCGTGGCCCACCTGCGCGCCCAGCTGGCCGCCGAGGCCACCCGTCTGGTCACGATCTGCGGCCTTGGCGGCGTGGGCAAGAGCCGTCTGGCGCTCCAGATCGCCCGCGAGTTTAGCGCCGAGGGCGCCGACGCCGCCTACCCCGACGGCGTCTACTTTATCTCCATGGCCGCCGTGATGCCGCGCGAGCCGCTGGCCCAGGTGCTGGCCACCACTATCGCCACAGCCCTTGGCATGACCATTGCCGGCCCCGAGCCGGCCAGCGCCCAGCTGCTTGGCTTCCTGCAGGCGCGCCACGTGCTGCTCGTAATCGACGGCATCGAGCACCTGATCGACGCCGCGCCCTACCTCAATACAGTGCTCCAGGAGCTGCCCGGCGTAACGGTGCTC
>JAYUYB010000169.1:0-11760 GCA_043752655.1 Chloroflexota bacterium | reverse complement strand
GGCGGGGGATGGGCTACACGCTGCTGGCGCAAACACCCAGCGCATAACGCAGGTAATAATCCGCAGATGACGCAGATTTCCGCTCAATTAGCCTGGCCGGAATAGATGCTTCGCTGCGCTCAGCATGACGTGCTGCGTGCTACTTTCCGCCGCCCGCTACGCCGCCCGTGTCGCGGGTGAGGTGGTTTGCGAGCAGGATGGGGAGCACCGTGACGGCGATCACGAAGATCGCGACGACATTGGTTACGGGGCGGTTGCGCGGGCGCGTGAGCTGCTTGAAGATCCAGATTGGCAGCGTGTCCTCCGTGCCCGCCGTGAAGGTCGTCACGATGATCTCGTCGAAGGAGAGGGCGAAGGCGAGCATGCCGCCCGCCAGCAGCGCCGTGCCCAGCACTGGCAGCAGCACGTGGCGAAAGGTCTGCCAGCCCGTGGCCCCCAGATCCATCGAGGCCTCCACCAGCGAGGGGGCCATGCGCCGGTAACGCGCCAGGACATTGTTGTACACCACGACCATGCAGAAGGTGGCGTGGCCGATCACGATCGTCCAGAAGCTGAAAGGGATGTCGAGCAGGCCAATCCCGGAGCGCAGGGCGATGCCGGTGGCGATGCCGGGCAGCGCGATCGGCAGCAGCAGCAGCAGCGAGACGGACTCGCGCCCGAAGAAGCGCGCACGATGCACGGCGGCGGCGGCGAGGGTGCCGAGGATCATGGCGGCGCCAGTGGCGACGCTGGCCACACGCAGCGAGAGCCAGAGCGCGTCCCAGAGATCCGCGCGGCCCCAGGCCGCCCCAAACCAGCGCAGCGTCAGCCCAGGCGGCGGGAAGGTGAAGGCCGTATCCTCGATGGTGAAGGCGTAGAGCAGGATCACCAGAAAGGGCAGGTAGAGAAAGAGCAGCACGCCTATCACGGAAAACCTGAGCCACCACGGGGCTTGGGGTCGAGTCATGCTAGATTCTCCTGGCCGGCTTTTGCATTGGCGCTACAGCGCCTCAAACGCCCCGAGCCGCCGCGCGATCAGCAGGTAGACGGCCATGATCACAATCGGCACCATGGTGAAGGCTGCGGCCAGCGGGATGTTGCCCGCCGTGCCCTGCTGCTCCAGCACCGCCAGGCCGATGAAGCGGGCCGAGTTGCCGACAATCCCGGGGATGATGAAGTCGCCGAGCGTGAGCGAGAAGGTGAAGATCGAGCCCGCCACCACGCCGGGGAAGGCCAGGGGCAGCAGCACATAGCGAAAGGTATCGCCGTCGTGCCCGCCCAGATCCGCCGACGCCTCTAGCAGCGAGGGCGGCACGCGCTCCAGGGCCGCCTGGATCGGCAGGATCATGTAGGGGAGCCAGACGTAGACGAAGGTGACGAAGGTGCCGATCAGCGAGACAGAGAGCGACGGCCCGCCGATGGCCGGCAGGGCGAGCAGCGCGTCGAGCAGGCCTCCAAGGCCGAGCCGCTCTGCGATCCAGCTGACGATGCCCTCCTTGGCCAGGATGGTCTTCCAGGCGTAGACGCGCACGAGGTAGCTGGCCCAGAGCGGCATTACCACGGCGAGAGCGAGCAGCGCCTTGATCTGTGGCGAGGCGTAGCGCGCCATGTAGTAGGCCAGCGGGAAGGCCAGTAGCGCGCAGGCCAGCGTGACCGCCGTGGCCATGCCAACTGTGCGCAGAATAATGTCGAGGTTAGCCGGCTGAAAGAGGCTGGCGTAGGTGCGCAGCGTAAACTCGTACACCACCTGGCCGGTGTAGTCGTCCAGGGCGAAGAAACTCTGGGCCAGCATTGCCAGGAGCGAGCCGAGGTAGACCACGAGCAGGTACAGCAGAGGCGGCGCCAGCATCAGCGCCAGCACCAGGCGCGGGCGGTTGTAGAGCCAGGTGGCCACGAGGGGCTCCTACGAATGAAGGCATTACCCCGCAAGCGGGTGAATATGCTCGCGCTTCCAGCTCAGGCAGACCGGGCGGCCACGGGCGCCAAGCACATCCAGGGCATCGGCGTCGAGGTTCTGGGCGGCCACGCTAAGCTGCGCGCCGCCCTCGATCTCCACCAGGTAGCGCGTGTGCATGCCCAGGTAGATCACATCCACCACGCGGCCCACGATGCTGATGGCGCCTGGCTCCAGGGGGGTGTCGGGCGCGAGCATGCGGATCTTCTCGGGGCGTAGGGCGAAGCTGCCTGGCGCGCCGCTGAGGCGCTCGGCCAGCGCGCCGCCGATAATATTCGAGACGCCCACAAAGCCCGCCACAAAGGCCGTGCGTGGGCGCTCGTAGACCTCGGTGGGGATGCCGATTTGCTCGATCTTGCCCTGGCTGAACACAGCCAGCCGGTCGCTCATCGTGAGCGCCTCCTCTTGGTCGTGGGTCACATAGATAAAGGTGATCCCGACGCGCTTCTGGATCGCCTTGAGCTCGACCTGCATCTCCTGGCGCAGCTTGAGATCCAGGGCGCCGAGGGGCTCGTCCAGCAGCAGCACGCGCGGGTGGTTGATCAGAGCGCGGGCCAGGGCTACGCGCTGCCGCTGCCCGCCGGAGAGCTGGGCCGGGCGGCGGCCCGCGTAGCCTGGCAGCCGTACCAACTCCAGGATCTCGCCCACCCGGCGCTCGCGCTCGGCGCGGCTCCCCCGCTTGAGCATGGGGCCGTAGCCGATATTCTCGCCGACCGTCATATGCGGGAAGAGCGCGTAGTCCTGAAAGACCGTGTTCACATCGCGCTCGAACGGCGGCACGCCGGCCGCCTCGCGCCCGTGAATCTGAATGCTGCCTGCTGTGGGCTGGTCGAAGCCGGCGATCATGCGTAGGCATGTCGTTTTCCCCGAGCCCGAGGGGCCGAGCATCGAGAAGAACTCGCCGTCCTCGACCGTGAAGCTTACCTCGTCTACGGCGCGCACGCCCCCGAAGTGGCGGCTGACGGCGGCGAAGCGCACGGCGGGAGTTTCGGTTGTCGTCATCTTGTCGCCCGCTGCTGTGACCAGGTGACCAGGTGACCAGGTGACTCCTAACGGCACCGATAGGCTGTCTCCCTGTCTCCTTGTCTCCCTGTCTCCCTGTCTCCCTGTCTCCCCTCACACCTTCACCATCACGTGCTTGGTGATCTGATAGTCGCCCACGGCCTCGACCGACATATCCTTGCCGAAGCCCGACTGCTTGAAGCCGCCATGGGGGCCTTCGGAGACCAGCGGCAGGTGGTCGTTGATCCAGACGGTGCCGAACTCTAGCTGGGCAGAGAGCTGCATGGCGCGGCCTATGTCGTTCGTCCAGACCGAGGCTGCCAGGCCGTAGAGCACATCGTTGCCCAGGCGCACGGCGTCGGCCTGGTCGCGGAAGCTGCTCACGGTGAGCACGGGGCCAAACACCTCGCCCTGCACGATCTCGGCGCCCTGCTCGGCCCCCGCCAGCACGGTTGGCTCGTAGTAGTAGCCGTCGCCCCAGGCTTTGGGCACGCCGCCGCCGGTGAGCAGCTTCGCGCCAGCGGCCTGCGCCCGCTCGATGAACCCCGACACGCGCTCGCGCTGGGCGCGCGAGATCAGCGGGCCCATCTCGGTATCGTCGGCGAAGGGGTCGCCAAGCCGCACCTTGCGCATGGCCTCGACGATTGCCTCCTGCGCTGCGCCGAGGCGACTCTCGGCCACGTAGATGCGCGTGGCGGCGGTGCAGTCCTGGCCGCTGTTCATGGTGGCGGCGAAGGCGGCCTTGGCGGCCACATGCTCCAGGTCGGCGTCGTCGAAGATGATAAAGGGCGCCTTGCCGCCAAGCTCCAGGTGGACGCGCTTGAGCGTATCGGCGGCGGTCTTCATCACCTGCTTGCCGGTGCCGGTGGAGCCGGTGAGGCTGACCATACGCACGTCGGGGTGTTCCACGAGGGCCTGGCCGGCCGCGTTGCCGCCGGTGATCACGTTGAGCACGCCCGGCGGGAGGCCGGCCTCGGCGCTGAGCTCGGCGATCAACAGCGTGGTAAGCGGGGTGGTGGGCGCGGGCTTGAGCACCACGGTGCAGCCAGCGGCGAGGGCGGGGCCAAGCTTCCAGATCGCCATCATCAGCGGGTAGTTCCAGGGGGCGATCTGGCCCACCACGCCTACAGGCTCGCGGCGGAACATGCTGGTGTAGCCGGCGGCAAGCTCACCCGCGCGCATGCCGTGGGTGTCGCGGGCGGCGGCCGCGAAGAAGCGCAGGTTGTCGATGGCGAAGGGCACATCGCCGCCGAGGCTGAGATAGGCGTAGGGCTTGCCGGTGTTCTCCGACTCCACGCGGGCCAGTTCCTCAGCCCGCGCCTCCATCAGGTCGGCTAGCTTCCAGAGCGTCTTAGAGCGCTCGGCGGGCGTAAGGCGCGACCAGCGGCCATCGTAGAAGGCGGCGCGGGCGGCGGCCACCGCCCGGCCAACATCGGCGCGCGAGGCGTCGGCCACCTCGGCGAGCGGGCGGCCCGTAGCGGGGTTCTCGACCGTCATCACGGCGCCGCTGCCCGCGCTCCAGGCGCCGTCGATCCAGAGCTGGTGAGTCATTACCGTCCGCCGATCACAGCAACATAGTTCGTCACCCACTCGTGGTAGGGCACACACTCCTTCGTGCCGTCGCCGCAGTCGCTGGTGGGCGTGCGCCAGAACGAGATCTTGTCGAAGTTGGCGAGGCCGTTGGTGTCGCAGCCGGCGTCGGTGAGCAGCGCGTTGCCCGTGCAGGCGCCCAGCACTGCGGGCACCGAGCCGAACCAGGCCGCCAGGTCGCCCTGAAGCTTCGGGTTGATCGAGTGCTCTAGCCACTTGTAGGCGCAGTTGGGGTGGGGGGCGTCGCTGTGCATCATGGTGGTGTCGGCCCAGCCGGTGGCGCCCTCCACCGGGATCACGCTGGCGATCGGGTCGCCGCCGCCCTTGAGCAGATTCACCTGGAAGGGCCACGAGCCGGAGGCCACCACGCCCTCGTTCTTGAAATCCTCCATCTGGATGAAGGCGTCGTGCCAGTAGCGGCCCACCAGCTTGCGCTGGCCGCGCAGCAGCTCGACCGCGGCGTTGAACTGGTCACGCGTGAGGGCGTAAGGATCTTTGATGCCCAGCTCGGGGTTGTGATACTTCAGGAAGAGCGCGGCGTCGGCCACGTAGATCGGGCCGTCGAAGGCCTGCACGCGGCCCTTGTTGCTCTGGCCGTCGGGCAGCGTCATCTCTTTGAAGACCACATCCCAGCTCTGGGGCGCCTCCTTGAACGTCTCGGTGTTGTACATCAGCACGTTGGAGCCCCACTGGTAGGGCACGCCGTAGTGCTTGCCGTCTACCGTGTGCCAGGCCGCGCTCTGGAGGCGCGGGTCTACGTTGCCCCAGCTGGGGATGAGGGCGGTGTTGATCTGCTGGACGGTCTTGCCGGAGATCAGGCGCAGGCTCGCGTCGCCGGAGGCCGTCACGAGGTCGAAGCCGCCCTCGTTCATCAGGGCCACCATCTCGTCCGAGGTGGCGGCGGTCTTCACATTGACCTTGCAGCCGGTGTCGGCCTCGAACGTCGTTACCCAGTCGTAGTTCGGGTCGGTCTCGCCGCGCTCGACGTAGCCGGCCCAGGCGACGATCGAGAGCTCGCCCTCGCCGTCGCCGAGCTTCTGGATCGGCCCGCCGGCAGCGGGCTGGGCGGGAGTCTGCGCGCCACACGCTGCGAGCAGCAGCGCCAGCACGAGCGGGATGGCCTGGTGGAGTCTTCTGGTGAGCATCTGGGATCCTTTCATTGGGGCTGACGACGGACGACAGACGACGGACGACCGGCCGGCTAGCGGCTAGCGGCTACTAACGGCCCGCTCCAAAGCGGCGTCGAAGATTGTGAGCGCCTTGTCGAGCAGGGCTGGCTCGATATTTAGGGGCACCAGGATGCGGATCACATTGCCGTAGAGCCCGGCCTTGAGCAGGATGAGGCCCTGCTCGCGGGCGGCGACGACCATGCGGTCGGCCAGCTCGGGGGCGGGATCTTTGCTCTGCGGGTCGCGCACCAGCTCGATGGCGAGCATCGCGCCGAGGCCGCGCACGTCGCCGATCTGGGCGTGGCGCGTCTGGAGGGCGCGCAGGTGCGCCAGGAGCTTGCGGCCGAGCGCCTCGGCCTGGGGGAGCAGTTGCTCCTGCTCGAAGATATCGAGCACGGCGAGGGCGGCGGCGCAGGCCAGCGGGTTGCCGGCGAAGGTACCGCCGAGGCCGCCGGGGGCGGGGCCATCCATCACGTCGGCGCGGCCCAGCACGCCCGCGAGCGGCAGGCCGCCGGCCATGCTCTTGGCCACCGTGATCAGGTCGGGGATCACGCCGCTGTGCTCGATGGCGAACAGCTTTGCGGTGCGCCCGAAGCCGCTCTGGATCTCGTCGGCGATCAGCAGGATGCCGTGGCGCGCGGTGAGCTCGCGCAGGGCGTAGAGGAAGCCGGGGGGCGCGGGCACAAAGCCGCCCTCGCCGAGCACCGGCTCGATGATCACGGCGGCCACGCGATCTGGCGCGCACTGTTGCTCGAACAGCTCGTGCAGACCCTCGACGGCGCGCTCGCCATCCCAGCCGCGATACTCGTAGGGGAAGGGCGCGTGATAGACCTCGGGGGCGAAGGGTCCGAAGTTCTGGCGGTACGGCTTCGTCTTGCCCGTGAGCGTCAGGCCCATCAGGGTGCGGCCGTGGAAGCTGTTGGCGAAGGCCACGATGCCGGGGCGCCCGGTGAAGGCGCGCGCGATCTTCACCGCGTTCTCGGTGGCCTCGGCGCCCGTGGTTACGAACATGGCCTTTTTGGGGAAGGCGCCGGGGGCCAGGGCGCACAGGCGCTCGGCCAGGCGGATGTAGGGCTCGTACATGCCAACCTGGAAGCAGGTGTGGGTCACGCGCTCCAGCTGGGCCTTCACTGCTTGCATCACGCGGGGGTGATTATGGCCCACGTTCAGCACGCCGATGCCGCCGACAAAGTCGATATACTCGTTGCCGTCTACGTCCCAGAGGCGGGCGCCCTCAGCCCGACCTACAACAATTGGGTGGGCGTTGCCCACGCCGCGTGCCACATGTGCCGCCCGCGCGTCGAGCAGCCCCGCTGTGCGCGTCTCTGTATCGAGCATCGCTCTGCCCTTTGTCTTGTGCTGCGTCGCACGTCTTAGATTAAGTCCACGCTAATGGTTCTGGTCTATTATAACCGAGGTCGCGGGGTGCTTCTATATCCCGGCGAGATAAGAAATAGCTCAAGCAAAAGCTAGCGCGTAGCTCGCCTATCCGTCAAAAATAATGTATACTGTAATGTATACTGAGGAGGTTGGTATGGCCACGAAGATTCGTAAGCAGATCTATCTGGACTTCGATCAAGAGGCGACCCTGAAGCGGCTGTCGGCTGCGCTGGGCCTGCCAGAATCTGAGCTTATCCGTCAGGCGATCAACCGCCACATCACGGGCGTGCAACAACCGCGGCGCGATCTTGCGGCGTGGATCGAGGAACGCGCCTATATTGCCAGCCTGATCGCTACGGAGCGTTCAGAGGGCGCCCGTAGCTGGCGCCGCGAGGATTTGTATGACCGCTAGCGTGCTCGTTGATACGAATGTCCTTGTCTATGCGTACGACCGCTCCGAGCCGAGCAAACAGCAGCAGGCCCTTGCTGTGCTCGATGCCCTGGCGCTGAGTAGCGCTGGGGCTGTGACAAGCCAGATCCTCGCGGAGTTTTTTGTAACAGTTACGCGGAAGCTGCGTCCGCCGCTCAGCGCCGGGGAGGCGTATGGCAGGCTGCAAAACTACCTGCGGGCCTGGACGGTCTACGATGTGAGCGGCCTGATCGTCCTGGAGGCAGCCCGTGGCGTCCGCGATCATCAGCTGGCGTATTGGGATGCGCAGATCTGGGCTACGGCGCGACTGCATCAGATCCCAACGATCTTCAGCGAGGACTTCAATGTTGGCGCCACGCTTGAAGGCGTGCAGATGGTGAACCCATTTGCCGCGTCGTTTGAGATCGGCGCGTGGAGTAGCACATGAGCGCGCCGATGCCACCCGAGCTTATCCAAGCGTTGCTTTCGGGCGGCGACCCAGCCGTGATCGCCGAGCGTGTGCGCTCGCTGCCCGCCGACCAGATCGCGGCGCTGCTTGCGGCGCTCCACCCGGCCGACGGCGCCGATGTGCTGGAGGAGCTGCAGCCCGCCCAGCAGCGCGCCGTGTTTGCCGAGTTCGAGACCGAGGACGCTGCCGATGTGCTGGCCTACCTCGACGCCGACGATCAGGTGGACGTGCTGAGCGATTGGTCGCCAGGCGAGATCTCCGACGTGCTGGACGATATGGCGCCGGACGACGCTGCCGACGTGTTGGGTGAGCTGTCGGAGGCCCAGGCTAGCGCGGTGCTCGCGGGCATGGAAGACGCCGCGCCCGTGCAGGCGCTGCTGCGCTACGACGATGAGAGCGCCGGCGGCCTGATGACGCCCAACGTCGTCAGTCTGCGCGCCGACGCGACCGTGGCCCAGGTGCTGGCCCTGCTGCGCCAGGCCCAGCCCGTCGAGGATCTGAGCTACTACCTCTATGTCACCGATACCGCAGGCCGCCTGGTTGGCGTGGTAAGCCTGCGCCAGCTTGTAACGGCGGAGCTTACGACGCAGCTGGCGCAGATCATGAGCCCGGACGTGATCAGCGTGTCGGTGGATGCCGACCAGGAGGCGGCGGCGCAGGTGCTCTCGCGCTACGGCCTGCTGGCGGTGCCGACGGTGGACGCGGACGGGCGGCTTGTGGGCGCGATCACCGCCGACGATGTGATCGATGTGATCCAGGCGGAGGCCACCGAGGACATCTACCGGCTGGCCAACCTCGATGCCTCCGAGGATCTGTACGACTCGCTCTGGGCCTCGTCGCGGCGGCGACTGCTCTGGCTGTTTATCAACCTGCCCACGGCTGTGCTGGCGGGGTTTGTGGTGAGCCAGTTCACGGGCGTTATTCGGCTCGTGCCGATCCTGGCGGCCTTTGTGCCGATCATCGCCGGGCAGGGCGGTAACGCCGGAATTCAGACGCTGACGCTGATCGTCCGCTCGCTGGCCCTTGGCGAGATCACGCTGCGCGATAGCTGGCGCACGCTCACACACGAGGCGCTGATCGGCCTGCTCAACGGGGTGATCTTTGGCTTGGCCGTCGGGCTGATCGGCCTGCTCTGGCAGCAGAGCATTATGCTTGGCGTCGTGGTGGGCCTGGCGATGATGCTCAATCTGATCGGCGCGGCCCTCTCGGGCACGCTGGTGCCGCTTGGCCTGCGCTTCTTCAAGATCGACCCGGCGCTGGCGTCGGGCGTGATCGTGACGACTGTCACCGATGTGACGGGCAATCTGTGCCTGCTGGGTCTTGCGACGCTGCTGCTCCAGACGCTGGTGCCGACGGGAGCGTAGCTGTGGTACGATCAGTCGCGAGGCTGAGGGTTGGAGGTTGGCGAGGTGTGCGATGAAAAGTTTTGCCGCTGATACGAGCGATGCTGCCCACGAGCGCTATATTGGCAATATTCGGGCGATGTCGCCCGCAGCGCGCTTGGCGGCGGCGGCGGAGCTTAGCCAGCGGGCGCTCGACCAAGCGTTGTGGGTCATCTCCCGTCAGCGCCCGGAGCTCGACGCGCAGGAGGCTCGGCTTATCCTCCTAGGACGAGTCTATGGGCACGACGTAGAGCGGCACGTTCGTTCGTTGCCCCCGCCGACAGGAGCTGCAGCTATGCATGGGTCGCTCTATGATGTGATCGCCCCGGTGATCGCGGTGCTGGAAGAGCTTGATCTGGCGCACTATATTGGCGGCTCCGTCGCCAGCATCACCTACGGAATACCCCGCGCTACAATGGACGTAGATATTGCTGTACAGATGAAGCGGCGCGACGTGCCGGTGTTTGTGCAGCGGCTTACGCCGTTTTTTTATGTTGATGATGAGGCGATCCGTGAGGCGATTAGTAATAGTAGCTCGTTCAATCTTATCCCGATGCATGGTGCTGTGAAGGTTGACGTGTTTATTCCGCCGCGAACGCCATTCACGGCATCGGTGTTTGGGCGTGTTGCGTATGTGCCAATCGCCCCTGATGCTCCACGCCCCTATTGCTTGCCCACAGCAGAAGATATTATTCTGCTTAAACTGCAATGGTATATGCTTGGCAACTTGGTGTCGAATAATCAGCGCAACGACATTATCGGGGTGCTGCAAACGCAAGCTGGCCATCTCGACATAGTGTACCTGCGCCGCTGGGCGGCGTTTCTCAATGCTTCGGATCTGTTCGCCGAGCTGTGCGCCGCTGCTGGCGTGTAGTGGCAGCTACTGCTCGCGTGCCCCACTTTACCGGCGAATAATCGGCAGGTAGATCATTTGGGAACCACTGCTGGCTCTTCCGGCGTACACAGGGTACGCGGTGCTTACATTGCCTACACTATCCTCAACCTTTATCCAGGCAATCCGCCGATCATCGACAGCCCAGGTGAGAGAATCGCTGGAGTAAGGAAGCGTCATGACGCCATCGAGCATCTGCGGATCGTTGCTGATATGAACCCAGCTTACACCCGCATAATCATCGTTGGCTTCAACGCTCACAAGCTGAACTGGCGTAATTCCAGCCGCTGAAGACGCAATGACCTGCGGTGGCAATGTGTCGATCTTGAAGAGTTGATGATACACTGCCGAGCTATTCCCAGTCGACGCTGGTGTCGACGGGAGCGTAGCTGCTGGACCACGAACGGCGCGAGCTGATACGTGCGCTTCGTGCTAAGATATGCCCATCTCATCGGAGACGCCTACCCAAGCAGGAGTACCTTATGGCTGCCAAAGCCGACTTCACGCCCGAGGAGTGGACCAAGATCCAGTTTGCGCCGCTGAACACCGCCCTGGTGGTGGCCCTCGCCAGCCCCAACGGCCCGATCGGCATGGTCAAAGAGATGTTCGCCGCCGTCTCGTCGGTGGTAGAGCTGGAGCAGAACCCGAGCGCGAGCCAGATCCTCAAGGAGGTCGCCGCCGATATCAAGGCGCGCAAGGATCAGCTGGAGCTGCCGAAGTTCAGCAGCGTGGAGGAGGGCAAGACCCACGTTACCGCCCAGGTGCGCGAGGCCGTCGCCCTGCTCGATGCCAAGGCCAGCGACGAGGCGCCCGCGATCAAGCAGTGGCTTTACAGCGTGGCCGAGAAGGCCGCTAACGCAGCCAAGGAGGGCGGCTTCCTGGGCTTCGGTGGCACCACCGTCTCGCCCGAGGAGACCGTAGCCCTCAGCGAGCTCGCCGGCATCCTGGGCGTTGCAGCGGCATAGCGCGCCAGCGGGGCAAAAATAGGCCGGAAATCGGTGCCATCTGTGGATGACCATGCAGGAATAGCCATGTCCGACCTCGCCCTGCTCTCCGACCCCGACCCGGCCATCGCCGCCCTTGCGCGCGATCTCGAGCGGGCGCGCGCGCCGAGCTACCCGCTGACGTTTGAGGCCCGCCGCCTTGCCGCCCCGCCGACCGAGCAGAGCGCCGCCCTGGACGCGCTGGCGTCGGAGGCGGGCTACACGGGCCTGGGGGCGCACTGGGTGGCCATCCCGCGCCGCATCGCCGCCAAGATCCTGGTCCACATCATTGGCGGCGAGCTGGCCTACCCCGCCGAGATCGTGCCGCACGATCAGGCCGAGGAGCTGGCCGCGCGCTTCCTGGCGCTCTTCGCCGAGGGCGCCCGCTACTTCACCAATGGCGCTGTCAGCGGCGAGTTCGCCATCTACGACAGCGACGGCGGCGACGTGCTGGGCTGGCGCTCGCTCAGCGCCGCCCCCTACGATAACGGCGTGATCGCCCTGGGCGCCGCGCGCGTGGCCCTGCTCTGGGCCGAAGATGCGCCGTAGGG
>JAYUYB010000168.1:0-11760 GCA_043752655.1 Chloroflexota bacterium | reverse complement strand
CATCGCGTCGAGCAGCTCCGGGCGAGCGACCCCGAGCTGATTGGCCTCGTGAACGAGCTGCTCGATACGGTGCAGCCAGAGGGTGCCGTTGTCTGCCTGGGGAGGCTGCACGAAGGCGCCCCGCCCGCGCGACATAGCGATCAGGCCGCGGCGCTCGAGCGCCTGGTAGGCGCGCGCGGCAGTGTTCTTGTTGACACTATAGCGCTGGGCGAGCTCGCGCACCGTCGGGAGGCGCGCGCCCTCGGCATAGACTCGCGCGCGGATCTGCTCCTCGACGAGACGTTCGAGGTCGTGCGCCCGCAGGTCGCGCTGCTCGTGCTTTGGCGCCGGGCTGGAATCGCTCATGCCGATCACCCCGTGCATGTGGGTTAGCCGGGTAAGGCTCGCAATGGGACAATATTCAGACAATTTGAGGGTTTATGCAAATCACTATAGCAGAACTCGGCCCGCATGTCAACGCATAGGTAAGACAATCTATTGACAAGGGGCGTATCTTTTGCTACTATTGCACACATTACTCCACATGTCTGAAAATTGTCCCGCAGTGCTGCGTCCACGAGCGCGGGCTTGGGCACGTCCACCCATGTCTGCTCTTCCATGCTGGCTAGGGCATCGTCAGTGCTGACTGCCACCGTCTTCCTTCAGGCGCGCCAGGCGACGTGCCTGGTATCACAGATCCCACCTGCTGAAAGGAGTTGAGCCCATGGATGCGAAGAAGCCCATGCTCTCCCCGTTCGTCGCCCGCCAAGCGACGCGCCGCGACTTTCTACGGCTGACGGCAATCGGCGGCGGCCTGCTGGTGCTGCAAGCCTGTGGCGGCGCGCCCCCGGCCGCGCAGCCGACCACCGCCCCGGCCGCCCCAGCCGCGACGGAGGCCCCTGCGGCGGCAGCGCCCACCGAGGCTCCCGCTGCCGCGCCCACCGCAGCGCCTACGGCAGCCCCCGCCGCTACTCTGCTCACCTGGGCCATGAACGGCGACCCGGTCTCGGTGGAGCCGTACGGCATCAACACCACCGGCCAATTCAACTACGAGGCCCGCGAGCCAGCCTACGACTCACTGCTCTACTGGGACAAGGATCTCAAGGTTATGCCCGGCCTGGCCGAGTCGTTCGAGACCCCCGACGACACGACCTACGTCTTCAAGCTGCGCCCCGACGTGACGTTCCACAACGGCAAGGCGCTGACGGCGGAGGATGTGAAGTTCTCCCTGGACACGATTATGACCCCGCCCGCCGACGGCAAAAACCCCGGCGCAGGCTTCTTCGCCAACTTCGACACCGTCGAGGTGGTGGACCCGCTCACGGTGCAGATCAACATGAAGAAGGTCGACCCGACCATCCCCGGCCTCTTCGCCTGGTCGCGCTACACCTCAATCTTCCCCGCCGGGATGCCGGATGAGATCAACCCCGCCGTGGAGGCGGTCGGCACCGGGCCCTTCCGCCTTGTCAGCTATACCCCAAACTCCGAGCTGGTCTACGAGCGCAACCCCGAGCACTGGAACCCTAACCAGCCCAAGGTCGACCAGCTGATCTACCGCGTGATCCCCGATGAGGACGCGCGCATCGCGGCGCTGCGCTCCGGCGACATCGACGGCGCCGATGTTACGCCGCTGGGCGCCCGGCGCCTGGAGGGCGAGCCCGACATCACCGTCACAAAGGGCCTCTTCTCGCAACCCAAGGTGCTGCAGTTCACGCTCAAGGGCGGCAAGCCGTGGGACACCAAGGAGGTCCGCCAGGCGCTCAGCATGGTGATCGACCGCCAGGAGCTGATCGACAAGGTGATGGAGGGCGAGGCGGTGTTCACTGGCCCCGTCGTCCCCAGCTACGGCGACTTCCCGCTCTCGGACGAGGAGCTGCGCACCGCCTACACGGTGGATCTGGAGAAGGCGAAGCAGCTCATGGCCGACGCCGGCTTCGCCGACGGCTTCCAAGTTACGGCGATAACCTTCACAGGCTACGCCAACGACAACGCGGTGGTGGTGCAGGAGCAGCTGAAGCAGCTGAACATCGATATGCAGATCGAGCAGATCGAGTTCGGCACCTTCGCGCAGCGCGTCACCAACGGCGAGTATGAGTGGTGCTTCACCGCCCGTGGCATGCGCGCCGACGTCAGCGGCTACCTGAACGACTTCCGCCGCCTCGGCATCGCCAAGGACAATTGGTTCCCGGCCTGGGAGAACGCCGAGCTAGATGCAACCTTCGACGAGGCCATGGGCACCCTCGACCAGGCGCAGCGCCGCGAGCTGATGGCCCAGGTGCAGCGGATTGTGCTCGACGAGTCGCCCCATCTCTTCCTCTACCAGGACTACCGCTTCTCAGCAGTGCGCAACCGCGTGAAGGATTACTACGTCGCCTTCACCACCTTCCGCCCATCGCTGCGCGAGGCCTCGGTGACGGCGTAGCTCCAGAAACGGAGACAAGGAGACCGGGAGCGCCTGACGGCATAGAGGGGCTGTCTCCTTGTCTCCTTGTCTCGACATTATGAGTAGATACCTCCTGCAGCGCCTTGCGCTGGTGATTCCCACGCTGATCGGGACCTCGCTGATCGTCTTCGTGCTGCTGCGCCTGCTGCCCGGCGACATCGTCGACATCCTCTTCGGCGGCGACCCGCAGGTCAATCAGCAGACGCTCGACCAGATTCGTGAGAGCATGGGCCTGAATAAGCCGTTCCTGCTCCAGTACGGCGAGTGGGTCGGCGGGCTCCTGCGCGGCGAAGCGGGCGTCTCGATGCGTACCGGACTCTCCGTCAGCGAGAGCATCGTCCGCAGCATGCCGGTCACCATGCAGCTGGCGATCATGGCGATCCTGTTCGCCTGCCTCGCCGCTATCCCAATGGGCGTGCTGTCGGCGGTGCGCCGCAATGGCGTCACCGACCTGATCACCCGTCTCGTCGGCCTGATCGGTCTCTCCTTCCCGGCCTTCTGGCTGGCAACGATGTTCCTGCTGATCAGCTCGACGGTCTTTCGCTGGGTGCCGCCCCTAAAGTGGGTTGCGCCGTGGGAGGATCTCGGCCGCAACATGCAGATCATGCTTGTGCCGGCCCTGCTCCTGGGCCTGCAGCCCATGGCGGTGATCATGCGCATGACCCGCGCCTCGATGCTGGAGGTGCTAGGCCAGGATTACATCCGCACGGCCTACGCCAAGGGCCTGCATGATCGACTGGTGTTGGCACGCCACGCGCTCCAGAACGCCTTTATCCCAGTGCTCACGGTGATCGGGGTACAGTTCGGCGCCCTGATGGGCGGCTCGGTGATCATCGAGCAGATCTTCTCGCTGCCTGGGGTCGCCTTCTTCCTGCTGAGCGGCATCTACAACCGCGACTATCCGGTGGTGCAGAGCACGGTGCTATTCCTCTCGCTGATCTTTATTCTGGTCAACCTGGCTGTAGACCTGCTCTACGGTTACGTGGACCCGCGCATCCGCTATGGTTAGTCCATCGGCAACGTCCGAAGCTGCGGCCCTAGCAATCGCGCCCCCGCGCCGTCGCAGCGCCGGCTTCCTGCACTCGCTACGGCGCAATCCCCTCGGCATCGCCGGGCTGAGCATCATTGTGCTTGTCGCCCTGGTGGCGATCTTTGCCCCTCTGATCAGCCCCTACGGGCCGACCGAGCAGGTGGCCCGCCGCCTCCTGGAGCCGAGCCCTGAGTACATTCTTGGCACCGACGAGTTCGGTCGCGACATCCTTTCCCGCGTGATCTACGGCTCGCGCATCTCGCTCTACGTTGGGCTTGTCTCCGTGAGCCTCGCCCTCATCGTTGGCGGCACGCTCGGCATGGCCGCCGGCTACTTCGGCGGCACGACCGACACCCTGCTCATGCGGCTCGTGGACATCATCTTCGCCATCCCAAGCCTTGTGCTGGCGATCGTGATCGCGGGCCTGCTCGGGCCGAGCCTTACCAACGCGATGATCGCGATCGGGATTGTTTACGCCCCGATCTACGCACGCCTGGTGCGCGGCGAGGTGCTAGCCGTGCGCAACCAGCTCTACGTCGAGTCGGCCCGCGCCACTGGCGTAGGCCACCTGGGCATGATCGCGCGCCATATCCTGCCAAACATCACCGCGCCGCTGATCATTCAGACCACCCTGATGCTCTCGACCGCCATCCTCGCCGAAGCGGCCCTCAGCTTCCTCGGCCTCGGCACGCAGCCGCCCGAGCCCTCCTGGGGCACGATGCTCGGCAGCGGACGCCGCTACATGGAGCTGACGCCGTGGGTCGCAGTCGCGCCCGGCATCGCTATCGTGATCACCGTCCTGGGCTTCAATCTGCTTGGCGATGGCCTGCGCGATGCCCTTGACCCGCGGCTGCGCGGCAGCGAGTGAGGCATTATGAACGATGTCCACACCGTCTACTACCACGAGACGCTCGACTTCGACCGGCCAGGCAAGACGCTCTACGAGCTCGCCTTTCACTATGACGGCGAGTGGGGCAACGCGCTCGTCCCCCTTGCGGTGATTAACGGCACGGCCGGCCCTGGGCGTGGCCTCGTGGCGTTCGGCGGAACCCACGGCGATGAGTACGAGGGCCAGGTCGCCGTCTGGCGGCTAATGCACGAGCTCGACCCGGCAGAGATCTGCGGACGCGTGCTGCTCATGCCGCGCCTGAACACGCCGGCCTGCGTCGCAGGGACGCGGGCCTCGCCCAAGGATGGCGCCAACATGAACCGCGCCTTCCCCGGCAACCCGCGCGGCACGCTCACCTCCCGCATTGCCCACTTCGTGACGACCGCCGTGCTGCCGCGCGCCGACGTGGTGCTCGACATCCACGCCGCCGGGCGCGGTGGGCAGCAGTTCGCCCTCTGCGCCTCCTTCCACGAAGTGACCGACCCAGCCCAGCGCGCCGAGATGGTCCGAGTCGCCTCGCTCTTCGACACACCCTTCGTGATGATCTACTCCAGCGAGATGGCCTCCGGCCTGCTCACTGACCAGGCGGAGACCATGGGTAAGGTCACGATCGGCGGCGAGTTCGGCCACTCCGGCGGCGTACTACGCCAGGGTGTCGCCCACGCCTACCACGGCATCAAGCATGTGCTGCGCCACTACGGCATGCTGCCCGGCGCGGTCGAGCCCGTGGACCCTGGCCGCGGCCACCCCCCGCGCCTCGTGGCTGCCACCAGCCTGGACAATTACATCCCCGCGCCGATCTCCGGGGTCTTCGAGCCGCGCTACGATGTTGGCGCCGCCGTGGTCGCGGGCGAGTTGGTGGGCCGCCTCTACGACTTTGAGCGCGTTGGGGCGCCGCCGCTGGAGGTGCGCTCGCCCCGCGACGGCTACATCCTGCTGCAACCCTTCGAGGCGCCCACCCGCAAGGGCGTAACGATGCTTGTTATCGCCGAGGGGACGGCAGCATGAAGAGCCAAGCGAGCGAAGCATGATTATTGACGTCCACACCCACACACCGACCTACCGCGGCTCGGTGCCAGAAGATAAGCTGGTTCTGAACCAGGTCTGGCGCCCGGATCGTGCCGTAAAGGCCACGACCTGCTGGGACGACTACCTGGAGGCCCAGGGCCCTGCGGACAAGTCGATTGTCTTCGGTATCGCCTGGCACCCCGGCGGCTCGCGCTACGACGGCATCGCCGAGTCGGGCGCCGACTGGTACGAGGGCAACCTCAACGACGCCACAGCCACCTTCGTGCGCGCCCACCCCGACCGCCTGATCGGCTTTATGGCCCTGCACCCCCACGACCAGGATTGCCTCGACGAGCTTGAGCGCTGCCGCAGCGACCTGGGGCTACGTGGGATCAAGTTGGGCGCTAACTACCAGAATTTCGACCCCCTGGAGGCGCGCGCCCTAGCGATCTACGAGCGTGCCCAGCGCTACGGCCTGCCGATCATGTTCCACCAGGGCACCTCGCCGGTGCGCGAGGCGCCGATCAAACTCTCACACCCGCTGCTGATGGACGAGATCGCCATCCGCTACCCCGACCTCAAGATCATCATGGCCCACGTCGGCCATCCCTGGCAGGTAGATACCTGCGTGGTGATCCGCAAGCACCCCAACCTCTACGCCGACATCTCGGCCAACTTCTACCGGCCATTCTCGTTCTGGGAGCAGATGGTGAAGGCAGCCGAGTGGAAGGTGCTCGACAAGCTGCTCTTAGGCACTGACTTCCCGGTTACGACGGTCGAGGAGACGATCATGAAGCTGCGCGGCGTCAACGACATTGTCGAGGGCACGCGCCTGCCGCGCGTCCCCGAGGAGGCGATTGAGGCCATCATCCACCGCGACTCGCTCGCGCTGCTGGGCCTGGATTGAGCTGATGCAGATTGAAGTGCTCGATACTCCGGCTGCTGTCGTCGACCTCGACCGCCTGGAGGCGAATATCGCCCGCCTCCAAACCTACCTAGACCGCTACGGCATCGCCAACCGGCCCCACATCAAGACCCACAAGATCCCCGCCGTCGCCCTGATGCAGCTGGCCGCCGGTGCGAGCGGGATCACCTGTCAGAAGCTCGGCGAGGCCGAGGTGATGGCCGACGCCGGCATCAACGATATCTTTATCCCTTACAACCTGATCGGCGCGGGGAAGCTCGAGCGCCTGGCCGCGCTGGCGAGGCGCGTGCAGCTCAGCGTCACCGCGGACTCGGAGCCCGTCATCCGGAGCTACTCAGGGGCGATGGCGACAGCGCAGCTAGAGCTGCCGGTGCTGGTGGAGTGCGATACGGGCGGCGGGCGCTGCGGCGCGCAGACACCCAGCGCAGCCGCCGAGCTCGCGCTGCTGATCGCGCGTGCGCCGGGGCTGCGCTTCGGCGGCCTGATGACCTACCCGGTCGGCCGCGATACCGACGCCTTCCTCACTGCGGCGCACGGCCTGATCAAGGCTCGCGGGCTGCCGGTCGAGCGCGTAAGTGGCGGCGGCACCCCGCTGATGTGGCAGGCCCATGAGGCGCCGAGCCTCACCGAGTATCGGGCCGGCACCTACGTCTATGGCGACCGTTACATCCTCAAGTCTGGCGCGATGGGCCGCGACGACTGCGCGATGCACGTGCTCACCACCGTGGTGAGCCGCCCGACGGCGGAGCGCGCTATCATCGATGCGGGCAGCAAGGCGCTGTCGTCGGACCTGCTCGGCCTTGAAGGCTACGGGGCGCTGCTGGAGTACCCCGAGGCCACGGTTGTCGCACTCTCGGAGGAGCACGGCACGGTCGACTTCAGCGCGTGCGCGCAGCGGCCAGAGGTAGGCGAGCGCGTGACGATCATCCCTAACCACTGCTGCGTGGTGAGCAACCTGTTCGACACAATCGTCGGGGCTCGGCAAGGCGTGGTGGAGCTGCGGTGGCCCGTCGCGGCCCGTGGCCGCCTGCAGTGAGCGGACGACCGGCGGGCAGCTGCCTACATGCCGGCGGGCATGCCTTTCAGCACCTCACGGGCGATCTCCAGGGTGCGGTCGATGTCGGCGCAGGTGTGGGCTGCGCTCACGTGGTTGCGCTTCATCGCCGTGGGGATCATAAAGATCCCGTGCTCGCACATCGTCTTGCGGAACCAGGCGTCACGGGCGTTGTTGTTGCGGAACAGGTCGGTATAGGTCTCGATCGGCCCCGGCTCCATGAAGTAGGGCACGAAGACTGAGCCGAAGCGCGCCACGTGCATGGGGATGCCCAGCTCGCCGGCGATCGTAGTGAGACCCTCAGCGGCGGCCTGCGCCAGGCTGAAGCAGTGCGCGTGAACCGCCCCGCTCTCAAGCTCAGCGATTGTGGCCAGGGCGGCGGAGACGCCAACGGCGTGGCCGTTGTAGGTGCCGGCGAAGACCACGCCGCCACCGGGGCCAAAGCGATCCATCAGCACGGCGCTGCCAGCCAGGGCGGCGATGGGGTAGCCATTGGCCATCGCCTTGGCGAAGGTGGCCAGATCGGGCGTGACGCCCGCGATCGACTGGTAGCCGCCGAGGGCGTGGCGGAAGCCGGTGATCACCTCATCGAAGATCAGCACCACGCCGTGCTGGCGGGTGAGATCGCGCAGGCCCTGGAGAAACTCGGGGCGCGGCATCACGCAGCCGATATTGTGGGGGATCACCTCGACGATCACGGCCGCGATCTCGTCGGCGTCGCGCTGCAAGGCCTCTGCGGCGGCCTCGATATCGTTGAATGGAAGGATGAGCGTCTTGGCCATCACGTCGGGGTCCATGCCAAGGGAGAGCGGGTCGTACTGGCCGATCTTCTCGGGCCGGCTGATCACGTTCATCAGCACCGCGTCGTGCCAGCCGTGGTAGGTGCCCTGGAACTTGATCAGCTTGCTGCGGCCGGTGACGGCGCGGGCAAGCCTGATAGCGGCGTAGGTGGCCTCGGAGCCGGAGTTGGTGAGCAGGGTGCGCTCGGCACAGGGGATATGGCGGTTGAGCAGCTCGGCTAGCTCTACCTCGATATCGGTGATGCCGGTGCCGATGATGTCGAGGCGACCCATCGCCTCCACCACGGCGGCGTTCACACGCGGGTGGTTGTGGCCGAGGATGAGCGGGCCGAAGGCAGCGTGGTAGTCCACGTACTGCTTCCCATCCGCGTCGGTAAGGTAGGCACCCTCGGCGCGCACAAAAGCCATCGGCCAGGGGAGGGTGCGGTTGCCGGAGTTGACCCCGCCGGGGATCACCCGCCGCGCCCGCTCGACCAGCTCTGCGTTACTAACCGTCGTCGTCATGTGCTGCTCCTTCTAGGCTGTTGACGGTGGACGGTGGACGGTGGACGGTGCCAGCTCCTACCGTCTACCGTCTACCATAAGCGCGTATCGCTCTCATCGGCGCCATCGTTTGCGAGGGCGGCGAAGCGCTCGCGGGTGGACTGGGCGTGGTAGGTGGCAAGGCGCGCGGCCGCGTCGGGGTCGCGCTCGATGATGGCCCCATAGATCGCCCGATGCTCGCGGTTGGAGGCGTACATCATCTCTGCGTCCACGGCCTTGCCATAGCTCATCAGGAAGAGGTCCACCCGCTCTTCGTTGCGCTCTACAAACTGGGCGAGCGGGGGATTACCTGCGGCGAGGCCAACCCCGGCGTGGAAGACGCGCCCGGAGCGCAGGAAGCCGGCCACATCGAGCCGCTCTACGCAGGCCTCGCCATCGTCGATTGCCGCGTCTAGAGCGGCCCGCTGTTCGGGGGTAGCGTAGAAGGCGGCACGGCGGGCCAGGAACGGCTCCACAGCCTCGCTGGCGGTGAACAGCTCAACCACCTGCGCGCGGCTGAGCCTGCATACAAACAGGCCGCGCCGGTGGATGGGCGCGATCAGGCCCTCGTGCTCCAGGATTGCGAGCGCCTCGCGCACGGGCGTCCGGCTGATCTGAAGCATGGCGGCGAGCTTCTCCTCCACCAGCGGCTGGCCTGGCTCCAGCTGGCCTGCAAGGATGGCCTGCTTGATCGCCTGGTAGGCGGCCCCGCGAAACGTTGGGCTCTTCTCGAAGGTCTGGCTGTCGATCGGGGTAAGCATCGCTGGCTTTCGGGCTCTGTCCGCGCTGCCAGGGCTGGCCAGGGGCGCAGCTGCGTTGTGTCTGTATACAATAATAGCGCGTTTCATGCGGTCGTCAAGCGGGAGAGCGCCTTGGGCGGGCTGATCTTTTACCGACATCGAACGCTTTGCTCGCCGTTTATCGCGTCCGTACGCGCTAGTATTGAGCCTCTTGACATTATCTTAACCGTGGCGTATAGTGCAATCCATCCTGTATGTTCGTATACGAACCAAATGGCTCTTCGCGGCTCAGCGGCGCTGTCTCCGGCCGGGGCGGTGCGTGAGCCAACCCTGAGGGGCACGGCCACCGCCTGGCCGCGCCCACGTGTTATCAGATGCACCAAAGGAGGTTCCCGTGGCGCCACGCCCCCGACCCCACCGCAACCTGCTCCTCCTCGCCGCGCTAGTCAGCGCGCTGTCGCTGCTTGTCGCCGCGTGTGGCGGAGCGGCCCCGGCCCAGCCGAGCGCCGCCGAGCCAAGCGCCGCCCCAGTCGCCCCGCCGCCCACCACCGTCGCCGCAACCAGCGTCGCCGCCGCACCCGAGGCCACCACCAAGAGCCGCCTGGTCTTCTCTGGCAACCAGGAGCCAGCCAGCATCGACATCGTCACCATGTCCGGCAACGTCAACGAGCGCCAGGTGGCCGGGCAGATCTTCGAGACGCTGGTCTACATGGATCAGAGCCAGACGCTCTACCCCGGCCTTGCGCTTACGTGGGAGCGCTCGGACGACGCAAAGATCTGGACCTTCAAGCTCGCCCAGGGTGTCAAGTGGCACGACGGCACGCCGTTTAACGCCCAGTCGGTGGTGGACTACTTCAACTACGTGCGCGACAACACCGTGGGCACTGGCCCCGGCCAGATCAAGCCCGTGCTCGGCAGCGCCGAGGCCGTAGACGACTCTACCGTGAAGCTGACGCTCACCGCCCCGCGTCCCGACTTTCTGATCGAGCTGGCCGACCCCGGCCTCGGCATCGGCAACATCGCCAACCTGCAGAAGCTCGGCGCGGACGCCGGCTTCAATCCGATCGGCACCGGGCCATTCAAGTTCAAAGAGTGGGTGCGCGGCAGCGAGATCGCCCTGGTGCGCAACCCCGACTGGGCCTGGGCGTCGCCTATGTTCAAGCTGAGCGGCCCCTCGCTGATCGAGGAGCTGGTCTTCCGCTTCACGCCCGAGGCGCAGACCCGCCTGGCCACCCTGGAGGCCGGCGAGGTGGATTTTGTGGACATGCTGCCCTTCCCAGACGTGGCGCGCGTGCGCGAGGACAAGCGCTTCGCGGTGACGGGCTTCCTGCTGCCCGGCATGCCGCAGATGAACTACATGAACACCGAGCTCGCCCCCACCGACGATATCAACGTGCGCAAGGCGATCATCTACGCCACCGATAAGCAGGGCATCATCGAGAGCGTCTACTTCAACATGGTCGAGCCGGCCTACGGCCCGCTCTCGCGCGCCTTCCCCGAGTACGACCCAGCCCTGGAGCAGCTGTACAGCTATAATCCCGAGCAGGCGATGCAGCTGCTCGACGAGGCGGGTTGGGCAATGGGCGCGGACGGCGTGCGCACCAAAGGTGGCACGCGCCTCGAGGTGACGATCGTCGAGAATAAGAGCTGGAACGACTGGGTCTATGTGCTTCAGGCCAACCTGCAGGCCGTCGGCTTCGACGCCAAGGTGCTGACAACCCAGGGCCCCTCCAACACCGAGGCCGTGGTGAGCGGCAAGTATCAGGTGCCCGCCATGGGCGATGTCTTCGCCGCCGCCAGCCAGATGACGCGCGACTGGCACTCCGAGGGCTTCGGCACCTTCCCCTCCGGCCACTTCCTCAAGAGCGCCGAGCTCGATGGTATGCTCAAGACCGCCGAGACCGAGCTTGATCCGGCCAAGCGCAAGCAGATGTACAGCGACATCCAGGGCTACATCATGGACAACGCGCTGATGGTGCCGATCTTCGAGCTCTACTTCTACGCCGCCCACACCAACAACCTCAAGGGCTTTATCGTGGACGGGACGGGCTTCTACAAGTACTTCGCGTCGGCCTACTTCGAGTAGCTGCGCAGGGTGGCGGCGCCCGCTGTCGCCACCCTCGCCCCAATCCCTATGGCCAGCTACCTGCTGCGGCGCCTCGCCCTCACCGTCCCGATCATCCTCGGGATTGTGATCGTGACCTTCTTGATCGTGCAGCTCATCCCCGGCGACGCCGTCTCGGCCATGCAGGGCCAGCTGAAGATGAGCGCGCAGCAGATGGAGGAGATGCGCCAGGCGCTCGGCCTGAACGATCCGCTCCACGTGCAGCTCGGCCGCTACCTCGCCCAGCTCGCCCAGGGCAATCTCGG
>JAYUYB010000167.1:0-5056 GCA_043752655.1 Chloroflexota bacterium | reverse complement strand
CGTGGGGTGCTCGACCAGAAAGTCGTCGCCGTAGTAGTGGTGGAACTGCTGCAGCGCCTCCACCAGCAGGTAGTTGACCGGGAACCAGACCGGCCCGCGCCAGTTCGAGTTGCCGCCGAACAGCCCGCTGTCCGACTCCCCCGGCAGGTAGCGCACCTCCCAGGTGTCGCCGTTCACCTGGAAGCGGTACGGGTGCTCCTGGTGGTAGCGCGAGAGGGCGCGGACGCCGTGCGCGCTCAGGAACTCGGCCTCGTCGAGCATGCGTCGCAGCACACGCTTCATACGGCTGCCCCGGCAGAGGGCCAGCAGGCGCCGCTCGCCCAGCCCCGGCTCCTGCCAGCGCGAGATCAGCGCCGCCAGCTCGGGCCGGTGCTCCAGGAACCACTCCAGGCGCACGCGGAACTCGGGCAGCCGCTCCAGCAGCGCCGGCTCGATCGTCGTCACCGCGAAGAGCGGGATCAGCCCGACCATCGAGCGGATCTTCAGCGGCGTCGTGCGCCCGTCGGGTGTGTGCAGCACGTCGTAGAAGAACTCGTCCTGCTCGTCCCAGAGGGTGATGCCCTCGCCGCCCAGGTTGTTGAGCGCCCCGGCGATGTAGAGGAAGTGCTCGAAGAACTTGGTGGCGATGTCCTCGTAGACCCGGTTGTGGCAGGCCAGCTCCATGCTGATCGTCAGCATGTTCAGGCAGAACATGCCCATCCAGGCGGTGCCGTCTGCTTGCTCGAGGTGGCCGCCCGTGGGCAAGGGCTGGCTGCGGTCGAAGACGCCGATGTTGTCGAGGCCGAGGAAGCCGCCCTGAAAGACGTTGTTGCCCTCTTCGTCCTTGCGGTTGACCCACCAGGTGAAGTTGAGCAGCAGCTTGTGGAAGACCCGCTCCAAAAACTCTAGGTCGCCCTGACCGCCGCGCTGCTTCTGGTCGATCTTGTAGACGCGCCAGGCGGCCCAGGCGAGCACCGGCGGGTTGACGTCGCCGAAGGACCGCTCGTAGGCCGGCATCTGCCCGTTGGGATGCTGGAACCACTCGCGCCCGAGCAGCACCAGCTGCTGTTTGGCGAACTCGGCGTCGAGGAGGGCCAGGGGCAGGCAGTGGAAGGCGAGGTCCCAGGCGGCGAACCAGGGGTACTCCCAGGTGTCGGGCATCGAGAGGATGTCGGCGTTGTTGAGGTGGAGCCACTCGCGGTTGCGGCCGCCGCGGCGCGCTGGCGGCGTCGGCTGGGCCGGGTCGCCACGCAGCCACTCCGCGACATCGTAGTAGTAGAACTGCTTCGACCAGAGCATCCCGGCGAAGGCTTGGCGCTGGATGGTGCGGTCGTCGGTGCTGAGGCCGGCGGGCTGCAGCGCCGTGTAGAAGGCGTCGGCCTCGGCGCGCCGCTCGGCGAACAGCCGCTCGAAGTCGGCGAAGGGCACTGGCTGCGCCTCGCCGGCCCGCAGGCGCAGGCGCACAACCCAGGTCTCGCCGGGGGCCAGGGTGCGCCGGTACCAGGCCGCAGCCTTCGTGCCGGTCTGGGCCGGATTGACCGCGCCGGTTTCGCCCGCGATCACGAGGCGGTGAAAAGCGTCCTTGACGAAGGGCGTCACACGCGGCACCCCCCACAGGCGCTCGCTGTTGCTCTCGTTCTCGGTGAAGAGCAGCGAAGGATGCGGGCTGAGGGCTGAGGGATGCAGGTCGGGCTCACAGTGCAGTGTGTAACGGCCGAGGGTCGGGTGTTCGGCGAGGATCGTCGCATCGGCGAGGGCGCGCAGGGTCGGGCGCACATCCTGCCCATCGTGGTCGTGACCCCAACTCCAGGTGTTGCGGAACCAGAGCGTCGGCAGCAGGTGCAGCTCGGCGGGCGCGGGGCCGCGGTTGACCGCCCTAAGCTTGATCAGGATGTCGTCGGGGCCGGCTTTGGCATACGCGATGGACACGTCGAAGGAGCGATCTTCGGCGAAGACGCCCGTGTCGCGTAGCTCGTACTCCGGGTCAGCCTTGCCGCGCCGGCGGTTCTCGGCCACCAGCTCGGCGTAGGGGAAAGCGGCCTGGGGGTATTTGTAGAGCGCCCGCATCCAGCTGTGGGTGGGCGTGCTGTCGAGGTAGTAGTAGTACTCCTTAACGTCCTCGCCGTGGTTGCCCTCGGGGCCGGCGAGGCCGAAGAGCCGCTCCTTAAGGATCGGGTCGCGCCCGTTCCACAGCGCCAGGGCGAAGCAGAGGCGCTGCTGGTCGTCGCTGATGCCGAGCAGCCCGTCCTCGTTCCAGCGGTATGCCCGCGCGCGGGCGTGGTCGTGGGGGAAGGAGTCCCAGGCGTTTCCACCGGGGCTGTAGTCCTCGCGCACCGTGCCCCATGCCCGCTCGGCCAGGTACGGCCCCCAGCGTTTCCAGGCAACACCGTCGGTGCTCAGTCGCGCGTGCTCGGTGGTCATCGGGGCTCCTCGTGGGCTACATACCCTTCAGGTACTCACGGATCATCAGGGCGGCGGTGGCGCCCTCGCCGGTGGCGCTGGCAGCCTGCTTGGTGCTGCCCTGCCGCACGTCGCCGGCGGTGAACACCCCTGGCATGCTCGTCTCCAGGGTCGGGCTGGTGATGATGAAGCCCGCCTGGTCGCGCGCGATCTCCGCCGGCAGCCAACCCGCGTTGGGCGAGAGCCCGATGAAGACGAAGACGCCAGCAGGCGTGAGCGTCTCCTGCGCCCCGGTGGTGCGGTCGCGCACGGTGATGCCGCTCAGCCGGCCCGTGCCCTCCAGGGCGACGATCTCGGTGTTGGTGCGCACCGCGATCTGGTCGGTCGCGGCGATCTTATCGGCGACGATCTTGCTCGCGCTGAGCTGCGGGCCACGCACGAGCAGCGTCACCTTATCCACGAAGCGGGTCAGGAACAGGCTCTCCTCGCCGGCGCTGTTGCCGCCGCCGATCACCGCCACGTGCTGCCCCTTGTAGAACGGGCCGTCGCAGGTGGCGCAGAAGTGCACCCCGGCGCCGATCAGCTCGTCCTCGCCGGGCACGCCGAGGCGCTTGTAGGTCGAGCCGGTGGCGATCAGCACCGCGCGGGCGCCGTACTCCGCCCCGTCGGCGGTGCGCACGTAGCGCGACTCGGCCTCGGCGCGCAGGCCGACGACCTCCTGGGCCTGGAGCGTCTCGACGCCGAAACGGTGCGCCTGCTGGGTGAGCCGGTCGGCGAACTCGCCGCCGCCGACGCCCTCGGGGAAGCCGGGGAAGTTATCGAGCCGCTCGGTCACCCCCGCCTGGCCGCCGAGGCCGCCACGCTCGATCACCAGCACCTCCAGCCCCTCGCGCGCCGCGTAGAGCGCGGCGGTCAGGCTCGCCGGTCCACCGCCGATGCAGATCAGGTCGTAGTAGGCGAGCTTGGCGCGGGTCTGCAGCCCGAGCTTCGCCGCCAGTTCGGCGTTCGACGGCTCGACCAGGATGCTCTCGTCCTCAAAGATGATGGTCGGGATGATGCGCTTGCCCTGGTTGACCCGCTCGACCAGCGCCAGACCCTCGGCGTCCTGCTCGACGTCGACCCACTCGTAGTGAACGCGCTGCTCGCCCAGGAACTTCTTCGCTCGCTTGCAGTCGCTGCACCAGGGCGCCCCGTAGACCGTCAGCTTCGTGTGGCTCATGCTCTGCTCCTTGGATGGCTATTGGATATCTGTGGCCAGTATAGGGCATGTGGGTTGAAGTGCTCGGTTGCTGTTGCCCTCATGGTCCTCAGTCCACACGACACCCTCCCGCGTTACATACCCTTCAGGTACTCACGGATCAGCAGGGCGGCGGTGGCGCCCTCGCCGGTGGCGCTGGCAGCCTGCTTGGTGCTGCCCTGCCGCACGTCGCCGGCGGTGAACACCTCTGGCATGCTCGTCTCCAGGGCCGGGCTGGTGGAGCGCGGCGACCGCTGACTGTGAGCCGGCCTACAGTATATACCCGCATGATGCGTTACGATGAGAGCACATCCGCCGCTGGATCGTGAAAGGGCCAGGCCCCGGCGAGGTCGTGCAGCCGGGTCATAGCCACGCTCTGAAGCCACCGAACCAAGAGAACGAGATGATGCAAGATGTGCGGCGATTCTGGCCGCTCGCCCTGATGGTGATGCTCGGCGCCTGTGGAGCCGCGCCCGCGGCCGGCACCGCCCTGGAGCCGACCCTCGCGCGCCTGCCGAGCGTGACGCCAGTGGCGGAACAGCCCTCCGCTACCAGCCTGGCAGCCTTCCCGACCGCTGTGTTCACACCGAGCCCGCAGCCCAGCGCGACGCCTGGCGTGGCCGAGACCGAGGACGGCCCGGTGACGCCAAGCATGGCGCGCCTGCGCCTTGCCGCCGAGCCCTACGCCACCCTTGGCGACCCGAACGCGCCGATCACCGTGGTCGAGTTCGCCGACTTCGGCTGCGAGTTCTGCCGCCAGTTCCACCTGCGCACCTTCGGCGCACTGCAGGCCGAGTACATCGACACCGGCAAGGTCTACTATGTCTACAAGGATCTGCCGGTGACCAGCCGCCAGGGCGCCCTCGCCGCCCAGGCCGCCGAGTGCGGTGGCGCCCAGGGCCGCTACTGGGAGCTGCACGACGCCCTGTTCGCCGAGCCGGAGGCGTGGTATGGCGGCGAGGCAGGGGCGCTGGGGCGGATCAGCGCGGCGGCCGAGGCGGTGGGGCTGGACGCGGGAGCGCTGGAGACCTGCATCGCGGGGGGCGAGCAGCTGGCGAACGTCGACCGCAACTTCGCGGAGGCCCAGGCGCTGCGCATCTATGGTACGCCGGCCTTCCTGATCAATGCGAAGCTGCTCGCGGGCGCCCAGCCGATCGAGGTCTGGCGTGAGGTGCTTGATCGCGAGCTTGCCGCCCTCGAAGGGAGCTGAAGCACGCCTGTCGAGCTGCGGAAGAGCCGATCTTTCGTGACGCCATGCGCTGGCGAGTATACTTGTCGCGTGCATCAAGCAGACAAGCGAGGGCCACGCGTCGATGGATGTCTTTCTCGCAACTGAGACCTTGATCATCGAGCTGCTGCTGGTCGTCTCGCTGGTGGCGATCGCCGTGCGCCGGCTGCGCGTGCCCTACACCGTGGCCCTCGTCCTCGTGGGCCTCGTGC
>JAYUYB010000166.1:0-5060 GCA_043752655.1 Chloroflexota bacterium | reverse complement strand
GTAGATCGTGCCGAACTGAAAGCCGTACTGGCCCGCCGCCGCGTTGGTAAGGGGCTTGGCCGCAGCGCGCAGATCCTCCCACGTCCAGTCGTCGGTGGGGTAAGCTGCGCCCGCCGCATCGAAGAGGTCGCGGTTGTAGTAGAGCACGGGCGCCCAGGTGCCAAGAATGAGGGCGTGGATCTTGTCGGTGCCATACTTGGCCTGGATCGGATCGGCCAGATCCACACTGAACAGCTCGGGCTTGCTCAGCACGGGGTCGGCGGCGACGCGCGCGGTCAGGTCGAGCAGCTGGCCCTCCACAGCATAGCGCAGCAGCCCGAAGTCGCCGTAGATCACATCGGGCGGCTGGCCAGCGGCCATCTGTGCCGCCACCTTCTCGTAAAGCTCCTCGTAAGGCAGCACGGTGAGCTTCACGGTTGTGCCCGGGTTCAGACTCTGGAAGCGAGCCACAACCTCCTCACGCGAGGCGTTGGCAGCGCCAAGATCGTAGGTGAAGTAGTCGATCTCGCCCTGGAGCGCGGCGGCCGCGCCGCTTGCGCCGCCGGCTGCCGGAGCCGTGGTGGGCGCCTGCGGGGCAGACGGGGCGCCACCACACGCGGCGAGCACGGCGGCGCCGCCTACGGCAGTCGTCAGACGCAGAAAGGATCGTCGGGACAGCTGCTTCGAACTCATTGCTCGCCTCCTCGTTGAAGGGCCTCTGCCACACACATCGTGGTGCCGATTGCTCATTCCATGTGCCGATGCCGCATCCCTGTCACCCTGAGCGGAGCGAAGGGCCTCTGCCGAGATGCTGCGCTTCGCTCAGCATGACATGCGCTAGCGCCTTTCGTCGTTGGTCTCACGCCTGAGCATCTGCTCCGGCCGCGCCCCCGACGCGGCCAGCGTCACGATGCCTTTGTCGTGAGCCGTGAGCCGCTCCGCCCCGCCAGTCGTCACCAGCACGGCGTCCTCAAGCCGCACACCGCTCTCGCCGGGCCAGTAGATCCCGGGCTCCAGCATGATCACCATGCCCGCCTCCAACCGTTCATTGCTGGAGGGTACGAGCCGTGGCGCCTCGTGGCTGGTGACGCCGACGCCGTGGCCAGTGTGATGCGCGTAGCTCGCGTGGCCGGCGCTGGCGAGGAAGCGGCGCACCTCGGCGTCGATCCGCCGCGCCCAGGCGCCAGGGCGCACCAGGCTGATCGCCAGCTCTAGGGCCTCGGCCACCGTCCGGTGCGCCACGAGCTGGCGCTCAGATGGCGTGCCGGCGTAGTAGGTGCCGCAGCTATCGCTCCAGTAGCCGGCCCAGCGCGCCCCGAGATCCACTACAAGGGCGTCGCCCTCGCGCAAGGGCAGGGTGGTCGGCCAGCCACCGCTGCTGTCCTGCCGGTAGCCAACCACGCAGTCGTTGCCGAGCGGCACGCGGCGGCCTGCGGCCTGTTCCACGGCGCTCTGCACGGCGACCCACACGTCGATCTCGCGCTGGCCGACCGTGGCTGCGTTGCGCGCCACTGCCTGCCCAACCTCGGCCAGCTGGAAGGCCCGGCGCAGCTTTGCCAGCTCCTCAGCGGTCTTGATCGCCCGTGCAGGCAGTAGAAGGCCGTCGATCGCTACAAGCGTGGCGCCTGTGGCCCGCAGCGCCGCCGCGAGCAGCTCGGGCAGCGCGCCGGCCTCGACGCCGACCCGCCCTGGCCGCGCGGCGCCGATCGCCTCTGCGAGCGCTGCCACCACCTCGGCCGGGCCGGCGAGGGGCGCCTCGAAGCGGTAGCCAGGGAAGGCGACGACCGGCAGCGTCAGCTCGTCAAGCTCCGCGTCGGCGTTGACAATCAAGGTGAACGCGCCGCCCGCGTACCAGAGCAGGGGCGGGCTGGCCACAAACGGGCTGGGGCCAGACTGCACGGGGGCCACGTAGCCGGCGAGCCAGGCAACGCTGGCCGGGTCGCTGAAGAGCGTCCAGTCCAGGCCCTGGTGGCGAAGCAGATCGTGGGCACGGGCGCGCTGCTCGTGGTGCATGGTCGCCTCAGGCCGACTGGCGCAGCACCAGCTCGGTGGGCAGCGCGTGACGGCGCTCCTCAACTGGCCGGCGGTTCAGATAGCGCAGTAAAAGCTCGGCCGCGCGCTCGCCCATCGCGAAGGCCGGCAGGCGCACGGTGCTCAGGGGCGGGTCGGTGTAGCGGGCAAACTCGAAGTCGTCGAAGCCGAACACGGCCACGTCGGTGGGGATGCGCAGCCCTGCGGCCTTGAGGGTCTGCATCGCCCCCACGGCCAGCACGTCGCTGCCGGTTACTATGGCTGTCGGCAGGGTTGCCCGGCCTGCCGCAAGCATGTGCGCTACAGCCAGCGCACCACCCTCGCTTGTCCAGTCGGGGCTGCTCCAGACGGCGCTCTCAGCGCCGAGGGCGTGGTGTAGCATCGCGGCCTGGTAGCCGCGCAGGCGCTCCTCCACCGCCGGCCACCGCTGCTCGCTGTCGACGAAGGCGATCCGACGGTGGCCCTTGCCGATCAGATGCTCGGTCGCGGCGTAGGTGCCCTCGAAGTCGGTCGCCAGCACGCTATAGACCGACTCGCCCGGCACGGCCCGCGCCAGCACCGCGACGAGCACATTGGCCTGGGCGAGCTCGGTCAGTAGATGGGCCTGATCGGCGGCAACCCCGTGGATAAAGACGATCGCCGCGTCGATGCGGCGCGTCTGAAAGGGCCGCAGAAAGTCGGCGCTCTGGAGCAGCCGGTCTGTCGGAAGCCACTCCACCAGCAGCCCGAAGCCATGAGCACGGGTGACAGCGGTGATGCCGGAGAGCACCTCGCCGTAGAATGGGTCGGCCAGGCCGCGCGGGTTAGGGTCGGAGACAAGCAGGCCGAGGGTCTGGCTCAGGCGGCTGCGCATACTTTGGGCCGCCTGGTTCGGCTGATACTGGAGCTCAGCCATCGCCGCGCGCACCCGCGCCTGGATCTCGGGCCGTACAAAGCTGCGCTCGTGCAGCACGTTCGAGACCGTCTGCGTCGACACGCCCGCCGCCGCCGCCACATCGCGGATCGTCGCCATCTACACCCCCTCGCCGAAGAACGCCGCGCTGCCGAAGTGGCGCGGGCGCGGCATCGTCACCCAGAGAAAGCGCACCCGCTCGGTGAGCACATGGACGCGGAAAGCGGTGCCGACAGTGAGCAGCAGCACCGCCCCCGGCCCGGACTGAGCGCGGTTGATGGTGTTGAACAGCGGCGGATCGCGCCACTCGAGCTCCAGCTCGCCCTCCACAATGTGCCACACCTCGTCGTTCCAGAGATGCCAAGGCTGAGAGAGATCGTCGGCGCGGCGCTTCTCGGAGAAGGCCGCCACGCAGAAAGGCGTGTCGATCACGAGCTGCTCCCAGGAGGTGTAGCGCCCGCCGAACGAGTCGTAGCGCTCAAGCCGCTCTGGGTCGAAGTGGGCGATCTGGATCATGGCAGGGCTCCTTGGCGCTCCATGCGTGCGTGTCCGCGCACCTGGGGATTGGCGACAGCAGCGGGCCAGACGCCGCGCAGCACAGCCGTTGCCGCATCGGCCGCCATCTGCCGCACGCGGGCGTAGGCGGTGTCGGAGCAGTAGGCGGTGTGAGGCGTGGCGAGCACCTGTTCCATCTGAAGCAGCGGGTGGCCGGCGGGCACAGGCTCCACGGCGAACACATCCAGGGCCGCGCCGGCGAGGCGGCCAGCGCGTAGGGCCTCCGCGAGCGCATCCTCGTCCACCAGGGGGCCACGGCTGGTGTTGATCAGGAACGCCGTGGGCCGCATCAGCGCCAGCTGCGGAGCGCCGATCAGGTGGTGAGTGGTGGGCAGCAGCGGGGCGTGCAGCGAAACGTAGTCGCTTGTCGCAAGGAGCTCGTTCAGAGCGATGGGCGCCACGCCTGCTGCGGCGAACGCCTCGGCGGACACCAGGGGGTCGTGAGCGACGACGTGCAGCCCAAAGGCCTGGGCCTTCTGGGCGACAAGCCGCGCGATGGCGCCGAAGCCCACCAGGCCGAGGCGCTCGCCGCGCAGGCCGCCCATCGGCAGCAGCTCGGCCTCTAGCCGGCGCCCGTCGGGCCACCAGCCTGCGCGCATGCGGCTGGTGTGGGGGAGCAGGCGCCGCGCGCAGGCAAGCACAAAAAGCATGGCGTGGTTGGAAACCTCGTCGGCGCAAAAGCCCGGCGTGTGGGCGAGGATGATGCCGGCCTCGGTCGCTGCGTCGAGATCGACGTGGTCGAGGCCGATCGTGTAGCAGACCACAGCGCGGCAGCGCGGAAGGCCGGCCAACAGCGCGGCGGTGATCGGTGTGAGCTCGGAGAGCAGCACATCGCAGCGGTGTGCAACGGCGATGATCTGCTCCGAGTCGGTCGAGCCGGCGCAGACGAGTGTTGCACCGGCGGCGTCCAGCGCGGCCCGCTCGATCGGCAGGGGCGCGTCGGGGTCGGCCTCGGCGTGAACGACAAGCGGGCGCATTATTGGTACCTGCTGCTTGGGCCGAGGGCCAGCACGGGCTCCTCGCAGGTGATCACCTCTAGCAGCGTGGCGCGGCCGGCGTCCACCTCGGCGATGCAGCGTGTAAGGGCGGGCACAAGATCTTCGGGGCGCTCGACGCGCTCGGTGTAGCCGCCGAGGGCGTCGGCAACCCTGGAGAAGTTGCCGGTGAGGAAGCGGGCGCCGTACTTCTCGCTAGAGAGCGGCAGAAACTTCTGGTAGCCGCCCATCAGGCCGTTGTTCATCACGACCGTCAGGATGGGAATGTGGCAGCGCACCGCTGTCTCGAAGTCCAGGCCGACCATGCCGAAGGCGGCGTCGCCCATTAGGTTCACGGCGAACCGGTCCGGGGCGGCGAGTCTCGCGCCCATTGCCAGGCCAAGGCCACTGCCAAGCTGCGTTGTCTTGCCCCAGCCGATGTAGCCGTGGGGCGTGGTGGCCTCGAAAAAGGGCAGCATCTGGTCGCGCGGGTTGCCGGAGTCGTGGGTAACAATGGCGCGGCGTCGATCGAGCGTGTGCATCAGATCCCAGATCACACGGTAGGGGCTGATCGGGCGGGTGGCGGCGGTGAGGCGCGGCAGCCACGCGCGCATAAACTGTTCGCGCAC
>JAYUYB010000165.1:0-11777 GCA_043752655.1 Chloroflexota bacterium | reverse complement strand
GTCTCCTCGGTGTCTGGTACCCGCAGCACCTCGCCCGTCTCCAGGTCGAGGTAAAAACTGCAGGCCGGGTCGTTCTCCGCCAGGGCGGCGCGGATCTGCTCGCGGTTGTAGCTGCCTGCCACTGGTACCTCCCAAACGGCCCTTGAGGCGGGCCACAATCTGTATGCTTGATGAAACCCCGGCTGCAATAGCCTCGTCTGCTGATGGTACACGAAGCTTGGTCGTTGTGCAAGCAGAGCGCTCGCGCGCCAAACCTGAAACCTTTCCCACTGTCGTGCGTATTTTATGGCAACAATGGAGCCGCTGATGGATCAGCAGGCCGAAGAGGCGGCCATCGCACGGCGCGCCCAGTCCGGCGACCAGGCAGCCTTTGGCGTGCTGGTGCAGCGCTACAGCGGCGCGATCTTTAACCAGGCCTATCGCATGCTGGGCGATAGCCACGAGGCCGAGGATGTGGTGCAGGAGGTGATGCTGCGCGCCTACCGCCGCCTCGATAGCTACGATCCTGGTCGGCGCTTTGTTACCTGGCTGCTTACGATCGGCTCGAACTACTGTATTGATCGCCTCCGTCGTCGCCGGATGAGCTGGATGACCTTGGACGATGTAGCCTTCTGGTTGCCCAGCAGCGAGGCCGGCCCCGAGCGCAGCGCCCTTGCCAAAGAGGGCCGTGAGGCTGTCCAGCGCGCGCTCCAACGCCTGCCCGAGACCTACCGCGGCGTCACGGTGCTGCGCTACTGGCACGATCTGTCCTATCTAGAGATCGCCGCGACGCTTGGGCTCACCGAGGCCACCGTGAAGACAAGGCTGCATCGCGCCCGCAAGCTGCTCGAGGTGGCCCTGACCGAGGAGGGAGGTACGAACGCATGGGACGCCGAGACGAGTCTGAGCTAATTCTGACCGAGGCGGAGCTTGACGCCGCCGAGGCGGCCACGCGCCAGCTGTTCGCCCCTTTCGGCGAGCCGTCTGCCGCCGAGCCGCCCCCCGGCCTCGCCGCCCGTGTGCTCGCCGCGTTGCCCACCGTGCAGCCAACCCCTGCGCTGGCGCCGCGCTCACGGCACTTTGGCGCTTGGGCCGCAGCACCAGTGGCGCTGCTCCTCGCCGTGGGCGCGTGGGGCGTGCTGGTGAACAGCCTCGGCCCCGCGCGCGCCGTCGGCGGCCCCGCCGCAGGGCTTGGCCAGCTGCTGCTTGTGCTTACGCTCGCCGCAAAGCCCTTGCTGAACCTGCTCGCCCACGCCGGCCTCGCCGCCGCTCTGCTGGCCCTGATCGGCATGGCCTCGGCCTGGCTCTGGTGGCGGATCGTGCGCGCCACACCGCTCGTGCTCCCGCTGGAGGCCCGCCCATGAAGCCGCTCGCCCGCGCCCTGCTGCTCGCCCTGCTGCTCGCCCTGGCCCCCGCAGCCGCTCACGCACAGCCAAAGCCGCTTGTGGTGGCGTCTGGCGAGGTGCGCGCGGGCGATCTCGCCACCGTCGATCAGCCCATCCTGATCGCGGGCGTTGTCGAGGGCGATGTCACGAGCTGGAGCGGGACGATCACGGTGGAGGGCGAGGTGCGCGGCGATGTGGTGAGCTATGTTGGCGCGATCACGCTTGGCCCCACGGCGAAAGTGGGCGGCAGCGTGATGGCGATGTCGGGCGGCCTGCACAGCGCGGGAGCGGCCGTGGCTGGGCAGTTGCTCGGCGATCAGCCCGTGGCCGGCGGCACGCTGGTGGCCGGGGTCGCGCGCATCTTTGGCGCCCCTGCGGCCACAGGCGCCGGCGAGCTGCCGCGCCCCGTGGTGAGCGGCGCGCTGGCGCTGGCGGCGCTTCTGCTCTGCGTGGCGCTTACGGCAGGCTGGCCCCTGCGCACCTCCGGCGCCATCGGCGCTTTGTGGCGTGCGCCAGGCCGCGCTTTGGCCCTTGGACTGCTTTCCACACTGCTCGCCGCTCTGCTGCTGCCGCTGCTGGCCGGAATCCTGGCCCTGAGCCTCGTCGGCCTGCCGCTGCTGGTGCCGCTGCTGCTCGCCATGCAGCTGCCCCACCTGTTTGGGATCGCCGTGATGGGGCGCGCGCTCGTGGAGCGCCTCGGCGGCCAGCGGCTCCAGCCCGCCATCGCGGCGGCGAGCGGCGCTGCCGCCCTGCTGCTGCCGCTGGCCCTTGTGGGTGTTCAGGCGCCCCTGGCTAGCGTCGCCCTCTTCTACCTCATCGCAGGCCCCGGCCTTGGCGCGGCCATCCTCTCACGGGGCGGCGCGTACGCCATTTAAGCTTCCGGGGCCGCGGGCGCTTCCGGGAAGGCAAGCGCCCGCGAACGAGGCTCTGGAGAGACACCTTCCCGGAAGCTGAGGAAAAGCGATGGCCGGTGAGCGCATTCTGGTGGTGGACGACGAGCCGACCATCCGCGAGGTGGTGGGGCTGTATTTGCGCCGTGAGGGTTTCGAGGTGGAGAGTGCCGCCGACGGCGAGGCGGCTCTGGCCGCGATCAGCCGCGCTCGCCCCGATCTTGTGGTGCTCGACCTGATGCTCCCCGGCGTGGATGGGCTCGCGATCACACGGCAGGTGCGCGCCGCCGGCAACCTGCCGATCATTCTGCTCACCGCCCGCAGCGAGGAGATTGACCGCGTGCTCGGCCTGGAGCTTGGCGCCGACGATTACATCACAAAGCCGTTCTCGGCCCGCGAGCTGGTGGCCCGCGTGCGCGCCGTGCTGCGCCGCACCCAGGCTCTGCCTGAGCCCACGCCTGCCGCCACGCTCGTGAGCCTTGGCACGCTGCGGATCGATCCGGCGGCCCGCGCCGTAAGCCTTGAGGGTCAGCCCGTTACGCTTACTGTGCGCGAGTTCGACCTGCTGCTCTTTCTGGCGCGCCACCCCGGCCAGGTCTTCACGCGTGAGCAGCTGCTCGATCAGGTCTGGGGCTACACCTTCGCCAGCGATGCCAGCACTGTCACGGTGCATATCCGACGCCTGCGCGAGAAGATCGAGGCCGACGCCACCACGCCCCGCCGTATTCTCACGGTCTGGGGCGTGGGCTACAAGCTCGAAGTAGTGTAGGCTGCCACAGATGCGGCCTGTTGTGGCCTAGCATCTGCAGTAATCTGCGTAATCTGCGGATGAAAATGCGCTACGCAGCGCCTGCGGCCAGCGTCACCGACAGAAAGAGCAGCAGGCAGAACGCGAGCAGGCCGAGCAGCACGAGGATCAGCGGGTAGAGCAGCACGGCCATCGTCGCCCGCCCACTGTCGAGCTTGTGGGCCACCAGCGTCGCCACCACCAGGATCACCAAGCCCCAGGCCCAGCCGATAAAGCCCAGCGTCGGCCCGATGCCGGGGATAAAATTCAGGGCGTCGAGGGCGTGCGGCGCTGTCGAGAGCGCGCCGAGGCCGATCATCTGCTGGATGCTGCCCTGCCCGCCCAGCTGGCGCGCCGCAATGTGCGTGAAGATCACCGTTAGTAGCAGGCCCGCCAAGTAGGCCAGGGGCGTGCTGACCACGCTCGCGAGCCACTGAAAGATCACGCGCACCGGTCGCGGCAGGGTCGTCGGCAGCGTCTGCAGGTCGATGAGCAGCGTGTAGAACGCCTCCTCATTCTCGTTCACTAGCTGGATGAGCGGCTGGGCCTGCTCGCTGTTCGCGCTCAGGGCCAGCTGCTCCACAAAGGTATCCACCTGGGCGCGCACATCGGCCACGGTCTGCTCTGGGGTGGCCGTGCGGATCGCCGCGCTTGCGCCGCTCACCGCGCCCACCAGCAGGCCCACAAACAGCAACACCGTGAGCCCGCGCAGCACCACATTCGGCGCCTCGCGCAGGCTGCGCAGCACATTCTGGTTCAAGGTGAGGGCCGCGTTGAAGAGCTCGATCATTGCCCGCCCCCCTGCACAAAGCTCCCGAAGGCGCCCGCGAACACGAAGACGACACAGCAGTAGAGCGCCAGCAGCAGCAGGCTCAGCAGCAGCGGCCCGAGCGTCACCGCCCAGAATGCGCGCCACGAAGCCAGCCCGTGGGTCTCACGCACAGCCACATAGCTGCACAGCAGCCCCAGCAACAAGCCGGCGAGGAGCAGCGCGCCGGGAAAAACCTCGGCGTAGGGCACCACCTGCACCAGCCCCAGCAGGTTCGCGCTGGATGCGAGAGCCGTTGCGGCCAGGGTCTGCCCGAAGCGGCCGGTGCCGCCGAAGGCCCTGGCGATCAGATGCACCATCGCGCCGCCGATAAACCAACTGATCACCGCCACCAGCGGTGTGATCAGCACCCCAAGCGCGCTGCCAAGCGGCGTGGGGGTAAATGAGAGCCCGCCAGCCTGGGCAAAAAACTGCTCGAAGGCATCGGCGAAGCCCGGCGTTGCCTCCACGGCCTGCTGATACCAGCTCATGCCGGTGAGGCCGCTGCGCAGCGTGTCGCTCACGGCCTGCGGGTCGGGCTGGGTGAGCAACTCGCCGAGGTCGCCGATCAGGGCGGCGACGCCCACAAGCAGGCCGATCAGGAGCACAAGGATCAGGCCACGCCGCATGCCAACCGGGCTCTCGCGCTGTGCGCGGTAGACCGTAGGGTCGAGCAGGAGCCCACCGAGCGCAAGGCGAACAAGCGAGGGAGGGGCTTCCATGGCGATCCTCTATGCTGCGGCGATGTCCGCGCAATTCTACCATGACAAGGAGACAAGGAGACAAGGAGACAAGGAGACAAGGAGACAGCCCGTCGCTGCCGTCAGGTGTCTCTCGGTCTCCCGGTCTCCTTGTCTCCTTGTCTCCGGCCCAAGCGCAGCGCGGGCGCGTCACACCGCCGGCACCACGCTCACACTGCGCCGTCGGCCCTCGCGTAGGAAGCCGACCCGCCAGGGCGTGCGGCCCTTCAGCTCCTGAACGGTCTTGCGCAGCGCGTCCACCGTCTCAATTGGGCGGTCGTCGAGGCTGAGGATGATGTCGCCGCCGCGCAGGCTCGCCTTGCCTGCGGCGCCGCCGGGAATGACCTCCAGCAGCAGCACGCCGCCCTTCTGGCTTAGGCTGTTAGCGCGGGCCGTCGCCTCGTCAAGCGCCGCGTCCAGGCCGCTGATGCCAAGCGCGCCCCGGCTGATCGCCTCGCGGTGGCGCTGCGCGATCCGCCCGATCACCTCGTAGGCCGTAGCGGTTGGCACCGCAAAGCCCAGCCCCTGGCCCCACGGCACAATCGCGGTGGTGATGCCAACCACGCGCCCTTGCACATCCACCAACGGGCCGCCCGAGTTGCCGGGGTTGATCGGCGTGTCGGTCTGGATCAGCTGCTCCAGCTGCTGCCCCGGCCCTGTGGGCAGCACGCGCCCGAGCGCGCTCACAACCCCGGCTGTCACCGTAAAGTCCAGCCCGAAGGGATTGCCGATCGCCACCACCAGCTGGCCCACGCGCAGCGGCGCCGCGCTAAGCTGGGCGACCGGCAGCCGGCCCTCGGCCACGCGCAGCACGGCCAGATCCTGCGCGGGCTCGGCGCCAAGCACGCCCGCTGGCAGGCGGCGACCGTCGGGCAGTGTCACCAGCACTTTCGAGGCGCCCGCCACCACATGGGCATTGGTGAGAATGTGGCCGTCGCTGCTGTAGATCACGCCCGAGCCAAGCCCCTGCTGCTGGCCGGAGCGTCCGTCTGGCGCGCGGCCGCTGCGGCTCGTCTCGATCTTCACCACCGCCGGGCCGGCCCGCTCGGCGGCGTGGACAATCGCCTGCGAGTAGGCGTCGAGGGCTGCTGCCTCGTCGATCAGTGCCATGGCGCACGTCCTTTCTTACTGTATGCAGCCCAGTATACCCCCGCTAGGTATGCGGCTCCATTAGATCTGTGTTAGATGTAATTGTGTAATTACCCTTACACCAGAGTGAAGCAGCCCCGGTTTTGCAGCGCGCAGGCGAAGTGTGGTACATTATCCGGAAGGCTCCGAATTTTTGCAGACCGGGAGGTTCGACGTGCTCTTTCGGAACGTCGCGATCGAGGCGCTCGGCTACGAGCTGGCCCCGCACCGCATCAGCTCAGACTGGTTGGAGGACCAGATCGGCGCCACTATGCAGCGCCTCGGCGTGCCGAAAGGCCGCCTCGAACAGCTCTCGGGCATCCGCGAGCGCCGCTTCTGGGACGCAGGCACCCGCCCGAGCGATGTGGCGACCATGGCCGCCAAAAAGGCCCTCGCCGACGCCGAGGTAGATCCGCAGCAGGTCGGGGTCGTGATCAACACCTCGGTCTGCCAGGACTTCCTAGAGCCCTCGACGGCATGCTTCGTCCATCGCAACCTGGGCCTCTCGCCCCGCGCCGTCAACTATGATGTGCGCAACGCCTGCCTTGGCTTCCTCAATGGCATGGTGATCGCCGCGCTGATGATCGAGAGCGGCGAGCTTGAGTACGCCCTGATCGTGGATGGCGAGGGTGCGCAGGAGGCCGTGATGTCAACCGTGAAGCGGTTGCAGTCACCTACCACCACTGTGCAGGAGTTCCGCGACAACTTTGCCACCCTCACGCTGGGCTCTGGCGGTGCCGCCATGTTGCTCGCCCGCGCCGACAAGTCGAAGCGCGGCCATCGCCTCAACGGTGTGGTCTCCCTGGCTGCCACCGAGCATAACGAGCTCTGTATCGGCATGCCCGATTACATGAAGACCGACGCGAGCACCCTGCTGATCGCGGGTGTGAAGCTCGCCGCCGATACCTGGTCGCTCGCGCAGGAGCAGCTGCCCAACTGGAGCGACGACGAGATCGCGCTCTACGCGCCGCACCAGGTTAGCGCCCGCCACATGGCCGGCGTCGCCGAGGCGATTGGTGTCACACCCACTAAGCTCTACCTGAACTTCCCCGTACTTGGCAACATCGGGCCGGCCGCGCTGCCGATCAGCCTCGCTCAGGCCGCTGAGGCCGGGCGCCTCAAGAGCGGCGACCAGGTGGGCCTGCTCGGGATCGGCTCCGGCCTCAACTGTTCGATGATGAGCGTTACCTGGTGACAAGGAGACAAGGAGACACCCCTCGTACTCCGTTAGGCGCTCCCGGTCTCCTTGTCTCCTTGTCTCCTCATAGCCCTGTCACGCTCTCAAGGCTCAACTCCGCCAGCTCAAGCCACTGCGGCTCTGGGGTCTCCAGCAGGCCCCAGCGCAGTCGGCCCCGGGGTGTGAGCACAAGGTACTGGTTGTCGACCCAGGCGACGAAGCACATGGGGCCGCGTGGCGATGGGGCCTCGTCGAGCAGCACGCGCCCATCCACCAGGAAGCGGCTGCGGCGCTCGCCCCACTCGATCACGTACTCGTGCCACTGCTCCATCGGCGCTCTCACCAGCGTCTCGGCCACGCCCACGGCGCGCTGGAGCGGCGGGTAGAGGCCGCGAAAGAGCGGCGGGCTCCAGAGCAGCGGCACGATCAGCGGGGCCAGCGGGAGCAGGGCGAGCGCGCGTGGCCTGCCTGTGTCCACCACCGCAGCCTTCCAGCCGTGGCCCGGCACCCCCATAGCGAGCGGCATGTCGGACGGGGGCGAGCCGTAGAAGAACCAGATGGCGCGGGGCGGGGCGGGCGGCAGGGCGAACGGGTAGTTCCAGAGGCCGAAGCCCGCCGTCCCGCGCAGCTCGCCCGCAGAATGCGACATGCGCGCCCGCACGCTCAGGCGCAGCGGCGGCCGCCGCAGAAACTTCTCGCTTGCCCCAATCTGGTAGTCGTCGATCTGCGCGTCGGCGTAGCCGCGCACGGTGGCGGGCGCCAGCGTAAGCCGCAGCGCGCCGCCCTCCAGCGTCGCCGTCGCCGCGCCGATCATGTGGTGTCGCCAGGGGCGCGTTGCCCTGGCGAGCTTGTCGATCTCGTTGGGCATGGCGCTCCTTTAGGAGACAAGGAGACAAGGAGACACCCCTCGTACTCCGCTAGGCGCTCCCTGTCTCCCGGTCTCCTTGGCTCCCTGTCTTCCGACGTTACACCCGCGTCACCCCCACCGTCACTTCGCCGTCGCCCAGCTCCACACGCTCGCTGTACGCGCCCTCGGGGGCGGCGCCGACGGCAAGGCTGGTGGCCAGCGTCTCGCCGCGCAGGTAGTCGCCGTAGACGGCGAGGGTCTGGGCCAGCAGCTCGCCCTCGCTGTCGCTGGCCAAGTAGAGCGCGATGCGGTCCGAGATGGCGAGCCCGGCCCGCTTGCGCGCGTCCTGCACGCTGCGCACCAGGTCGCGGGCGGCGCCCTCCAGCCGCAGCTCGGGGGTGATCGCCGTGTTCAACGCCACGATCATGCCGTCGGCCTCGGCCACCGCGTAGCCCTCCGGCGCGCTGCTCTCCACCAGCAGCTCGTCGGCCAGCAGCTCCAGCGCCTGGCCGTCCACAGTCAGCGCCACGGGCCGCCCAGCCTCCACCGCGTGAGCAGCGGCGCGGGCCTCGTCGCCCACCAGGGCCTTGAGGGCGGCGGTGAGGGCTGGCACGAGCTTGCCGTACTTCTTGCCCACCGCGCGCAAGTTGGGCTTAAAGCGATACTCCACGATCTCGGACGATGCCTCCAGGTAGCGAACGCTCTTCACGTTCAGCTCATCGCGCAGGTCGGACTCAAAGCGGCGCACGCCCTCGGTGGCCGCCGGGTTGCTCGCCCGCACCCAGAGCTCCGCCAGCGGCTGTCGCACCTTGAGCCCCGCGTGCTTGCGCGCGGCCCGCCCAAGCGACACCGCGCCCAGCAGCGCCTCTGTGTCGGCCACCAGCTGCTCATCCAACAGCGCCGCATCCACCTGCGGCCACCGCGCCAAATGCACGCTCTCCGCAACCTCACCGTCCACCGTCTGTCGTCCACCGTCTACCGTCTGCCCGGTCAGGTTCCGATACAGCTCCTCGGCCACAAATGGGGTGAACGGCGCCACCAGCTTGCTCACGGTAAGCAGGCAGGTGTAGAGCGTGCTGTAGGCGGCCTGCTTGTCCGCGTCGGCCTCGCTCTTCCAGAAGCGGCGCCGGTTGCGGCGCACATACCAGTTCGAGAGCTCGTCGACGAACTGCTCGATCGCCCGCGCCGCCGGGTAGACCTCGTACTCCTCGAAGTTCTTCGTCACATCGCGCACCAGTCCGTTGAGGCTGGCGAGCGCCCAACGGTCGATCGGCTGGAGTGTCGCGGGGTCCACCGGGTCGCCTGGCTGCCATACGTCGAGGCTGGCGTAGGTCACGAAGAACGAGTAGGTGTTCCAGAGCGTGAGCATGAACTTGCGCAGGCTCTCGTTCACCAGCCCCAGGCTGAAGCGGCGCGAGCTGCCGGGCGGCGCCGAGGCGAAGAGGTACCAGCGCAGGGCGTCCACGCCGTAAGCGTCGATTACCTCCTGCGGCTGGATCACATTGCCCTTGCTCTTGCTCATCTTGAAGCCCTGCTCGTCCAGAAGATGGCCCAGGCAGATGACATTGTTGAAGGCGGGCCGATCAAAGAGCAAGGTGCTCACGGCGTGCAGCGTGTAGAACCAGCCGCGGGTCTGATCGATCGCCTCGCAGATGTAGTCGGCAGGGTGAGCCGTCTCGAACAGCTCCTTGTTCTCGAACGGGTAATGCCACTGCGCAACTGGCATCGAGCCGCTGTCGAACCAGCAGTCGGCCACATCGGGGATGCGGCGCATCGTGCCGTGCTGCGGGTCGTCCCAGGTCACCTCATCGACATAAGGGCGATGCAGATCCAGCTCCCGCATGGAGCGGCCCGTCCTGGCCTCCAGCTCCTCCAGGCTGCCGATGCACTCCATGTGGCTGCCGTCGGCGTTGGTCCAGATCGGCAGGGGGGTGCCCCAGAAGCGCTCGCGGCTGATCGCCCAGTCGATGTTGTTGGCCAGCCAGTTGCCGAAGCGCCCGTCGCGCACGTGCTCCGGCACCCAGTGGATCTGCTGGTTGTTGGCCACCAGATCGGCCTTGAACGCCGTGGTTTTGATGTACCAGGAGCGCTTGGCGTAGAAGAGCAGGGGCGTGCCGCAGCGCCAGCAGAAGGGGTAGTAGTGGCGCACGCGCCCGCTCTTCAGCAGGCGGCCCCGCTCCTTCAGGTTGCGGGTGATGTCCGGGTCGGCATCTTTGAAGAACTTGCCTGCGAAGCCGAGCTCGCCGAACTCGGGCATCACCTTACCGCTCAGATCCACCGAGAAAAGCGTGGGCAGCCCGTGCTTGCGGCCAACCTCCAGGTCGCCGTAGGCGGGGGCGATATGCACGATCCCGGTGCCGTCGTCGAGGGTGACGATCTCGTCGGCGACCACGCGGTAGGCCGTGGCGAGATCCACCTCGTCGCCTGGTCCAGGCACGCCGTTGTAGAGCCGCTCGTAGCGCAGGCCCACCAGGTCGTTGCCTTTGAAGCTGCGCAGCACCTGGGCGCCTTCGCCCAGCACACGCGCGGCCAGGGCCTCGGCCAGCACGTAGCGCTCGCCCTCGTGCTCAACCTCCACATAGGTGGCGCCGTGCTGCACGGCAAGCGCCACGTTGGCGGGGAGCGTCCAGGGCGTCGTGGTCCAGGCCACCATATTGGCGCCCTTGAGCGTGGCGGCGAGCGGCGAATCGTTGCCGGCGACCGTCTCGCCGGTGAGCAGGAACTTGATATAGACGCTAGGGTCGTCTACATCGTCGCGAGCGCCCTGGCTCACCTCGTGGTCGCTGAGGCTGGTGCCGCAGCGCGGGCAGTGCATCGTCACCTTATAGTCACGAAAGAGCAGGCTACGATCCCAGAGCTGGCGCAAGATCCACCAGAGCGACTCGATGTAGCTGTTATCGTAGGTGTAGTAGCCGTCCTCATCCACCCAGTAGGCGATGCGGCGCGTAAAGACCTGCCACTCCTGGATGTACTCCTGCACGCTCTCGCGGCAAAGCTTATTGAACTCAGCGATGCCGTACTTCTCGATGTCGGGCTTGCCGGTGAAGCCGAGCTTCTTCTCGACCTCGATCTCCACGGGGAGACCGTGGGTATCCCAGCCTTCGCGGCGCCCGATGATCTTGTAGCCCTGCATGGCGCGGTAGCGCAGCACGATATCCTTGAACGTGCGGCTGATCACGTGGTGCAGGCCGGGGCGGCCGTTGGCGGTGGGCGGCCCCTCGTAGAAGACAAAGGGCTTATCGCCGGCGGCGAGCGACTTCTCGACGATCCGGTTGGCCTGCCACCAGGCAAGCACCTCGTCTTCGAGCTGCGGAAAGGCCACATTCGTTGGCACGGGCTTAAACATGGGCACCTCCGTACGTGTGCAGCGCGCTGCGCACAACAAAACACCCCGCCCCCACAGAAGGGGACGAGGCGAAATTGCCCCGCGGTACCACCCCGGTTCGACAAGTGCTGAGGGCTGAGTGCTGAGAGACGAGCCTTTCAGCCCAACAACATGCACCTAGACCGCAGCGCTGTCGCGCTCGGCGAGCGTCTAGCAACGCTCTGTCCCGCTAACGGAGGACAACTCCGGGCGCCGCTACTTAGCACAAGGCTGTTCACGCGCCGGCTCAGGGGTGATCTTCGCTGCGCCTTCGACCGTCCGGCTTACACCGCCCCGGACTCGCTGGTGGCGAACATGCGCCGCTACTCGTCCCCGTCATCGCCTATTGCCGCAAGTATACCAACTCGTAAAAATGCCGTCAAGCCGATTTAAGATGGAGAGTTATCTGGAGCGCGAAACCCATGAAAGCCTACGAAGGGCGCGAAGCAGCACATTCGCGCATTCGCGTTTGTGTGCTTCGCAGCCTTTCGCACCCTTCGTGGTCCAAACGTTCGCGCCCTACGCCTCGCGTCGGGCGGGGCGCTGATCGCGGCGGGCGGGCGGGCCGCCACGCTGAGGGGCGCGGCTATCCTGGCGGGGCGCGGGGCGCCCGCCGTCGCGGCGCTGCATGGGGCGCTCGGGGCGGTCGAACTGCTCATGGGCGCGGGGCGG
>JAYUYB010000164.1:0-5061 GCA_043752655.1 Chloroflexota bacterium | reverse complement strand
CCAGCAGGCGCACCACGGCGCTCTGGGCCACGCTACTCTCGACGCTGGCCGTGATCGTGGCCTCCTGGCCCTCACGCACGCCGGCGGGCGCCTCCAGGCGACCGATCAGCACCTCGGCGTCGGTGTTGGTCATGCCGAGATCGACCACATCGATCGGCACGCTGCGGGCGGCGGCCAAGCGGGCGGCCTCCACAGCCTGGCCCGCGTTCTCGCCGCCATCGGAGAGCAGCACCAGGCGCTTCTCGGCATCGGCGGGGAAGAGTGCTAAGCCGAGCTGGATGGCCTCCTCAAGATTCGTGCGCGTGGCAATGGGCACCGAGCTGATCCGGCCGAGGCGCTGCTCCGCGCTGGGGGCGCGCTCCACCAGGGCGTTGCCTCCAAAGACCACAATCGCGGCCTGGTCGTCGTCCGGCATCTGCTGGAGCGCCTCTTGGATGAAGGTCTCGGCCTGGGCGCGCGTGGAGGGCGGCAGCGAGTCGCTGCCATCGAGCAGAAACACGGTGGTGAGGCGATCAACAGGCAGCACGAGCTGAATGCCCGCCACGGCGAAGACAAGCGCCAGGGCGAGGGCGCTGCGCAGGCCGAGGCTCGCCCAGAAGCGCAGCGGGCTGAGGCGGCGGGGCGGCAGGAAGGCGAGGCCCCAGAGCAGGGCCAGGGCCGCCAGCAGCCACAGCATCTCGGGGTAAATAAAGGAGAGGCGTGGCATAGGCGAACTTTCAGCTACGGCGGCGCGGTGACGCGGCGACCGTCACACAGGCTAGAAGGTACAGGTATTCTACCTCTTGCATGGGCTAGAGACAAGGAGACACAGCAATGACAGGGTGACATGCACGCTGCGCGTGCTGACCCGGTGACAAGGTGAGTTTACTAGTCCCGTGAGGTGTCACCGGTCATCAGGATCACAACGTTTGCGCCCACGCAGCGGTTCCCCTACAATGGTGCTATCCTTCTAGTGGAGCAAGCGCAATGGAGCTTTCCCCCGACCTGCTGGCCCGCGCGCATTATTTCATGCGGCTGACCCGCGCCCTGGACGATCGTGGCACCTTTCTGCACAAGCAGAGCAAGATCGTGGGCGGCTACTTCTCGCAGATCGGCCACGAGGCGATCAGCGTGGCCGCCAGCCTCGCCCTCGGCCCCGACGACGTGTGCGCGCCCATGCACCGCGACCTTGGCGCCTATCTGGTGCGCGGATTGCATCCCCAACGCATCCTGGCCCAGTATCTTGGTCGGGCCACCGGCGTGAGCCGTGGGCGCGACGCGAATCTGCATGGCATGGGCGACCTGAGCCACGGCATTGTTGGCTTCATCAGCCATCTGCCCGCCTCGCTCGGCGTGATCATGGGCGTGGCTCACGCCTTCAAGCTCAAGCACGAACCGCGCGTGGCCCTCGGCTTCTTTGGCGACGGCAGCGCCAGCCAGGGCCTGGCCCACGAGGCCATGAACTGGGGCGCCGTGTTCCAGCTGCCCGCCGTGATCGTCTGCGAGAACAATCAGTACGCCTACTCCACGCCGCTCGCGCGCCAGATGCGCATCGAGCACCTTGCCGATCGCGCCGCCGCCTACGGCATGCCCGGCCAGATCGTGGACGGCAATGATTTTTGCGCGGTGTACACGGCTGTCTGCAGCGCCGTGGAGCGCGCCAGGGTCGGCGGCGGCCCAACCTTGATCGAGTGCAAGACGATGCGCATGCGCGGCCACGCCATCCACGACAACCAGGCCTATGTGCCGCCCGCACTTCTAGAGGCGTGGGCGCAGCGCGACCCGATCTCCCACCTGGAGGCCCACCTGCGCGCGCGCGGCCTGCTCGACGACGCCGCCCTCGCCGCGCTGCTCGCCCAGATTGAGACGGAGCTGGACGAGGCCCAGGCCTTTGCGGAGGCCTCGCCCTTCCCCGACGGCGCGGATGTGCGCGACGGTGTGTATGCAGCTGCGGCGCTGTGGCCAGAGCCGGGGTCGCCAGAGGAGATCCTATGTCAGAAGTCTTCTTTAACTACCCAGGCGACAGCCAGGCCAGCCAGACGCGCGAGCTGACCTTTCTGCCGCAGTGGGATAACACGGTCTGGGCGAAGCTGCTCAGCCTCACCCAGGTGCGCCGCTTTCGCTCGGGCGAGCTTGTGATGCGGCCCGGCGAGACGGACCGAACGCTGTACATCATCATCAATGGCCGCCTGGAGGTGCTGATCCCGCGGGGAGATGGGGGCTGGCGCAGCACCCAGATCCGCGAGGTTGGCACCGTGATCGGCGAGCAGTCGTTTCTCGACGGCCAGCCGCGCTCGGCGGCCCTACGCGCGCTTAGCGACGGCGAGATGGTGAGCATCAGCCCGGAGGCGTTCGAGCGGTTTGCCGCCAAAGAGCCAGAGCTGGCCCGCGACTTCCTGCGCGAGCTTGCGCGCACGCTGTCGATCAAGCTGCGCCAGGCTAATATGGTCATCGCGAAGTGGCTGAAGTAGCGAGGAGCGCAACGGTGGGACAGCCAGAGCTTGTTTTTCCAAACTATCTCCAACTACGTGAACGCTCACGGATCCCCCAATGGTTCTGGCAGCTCACCCGCTCGATGAGTCTGATCGCCGTCGGCGCCCTGCTGGTGGCGCTCGTCGTGGCGCCCGATGTTGGCCTGACGACGCTCTGGGGGGTTATTATCCCGGCGTTCCCCCTGCTCTTCCTGCTGGCGCCGGGTCTGTGGCGGAACATCTGCCCGCTCGCCGCCATGAACCAGCTGCCGCGCCGCCGTGGCTTCAGCCGCGCCCGCACTGCGCCCCCCTGGCTGAAGGAATACGCCTTCGTGATCGGCTTCGGTAGCTTTTTTCTGATCGCGTCGAGCCGCAAGTGGCTGTTCAACACGAATGGCCCCGCCACAGCCGTGCTGATCGTGGCCCTGCTTGGCGCCGCGCTGCTCGGCGGGTACCTCTTGAAGGGCAAGAGCGGCTGGTGCAGCAGCCTCTGCCCGCTGCTGCCCGTGCAGCGGCTTTATAACCAGACCCCGTTTATCACCCTTGCCAACAGCCACTGCGACCCTTGCGTGGGCTGTGCCAAGAACTGCTACGACTTTAACCCGAGCGTGGCCTATCTCTCCGATCTGTACGACGACAACCGCTACTACAGCGGCTACCGGCGCTTCTTCGCTGCGGCCATGCCGGGCTTCGTGGCGGCCTACTTTCTCACGCCGAACGCCCCCGCGATCAGCCTGCCGGCGCTCTACACCCAGCTGGCCCTGGGCATGGCCCTCAGCGTTGCGATCTTCTATACCCTCGACGCCTTCCTCAAGGTGAGCACCGCCACCCTCACCGCGCTGGCGGCCGCCAGCGCGTTCAATCTGTTCTACTGGTTCAGCCTACCGCCCTGGCTCGCGACCATCGGCGGCCTGCTTGGGCTGGCCCCACCGCTCTGGCTGGCCTGGCTTGGGCAGGCTGGCCTGCTGGCGCTCACGCTCTGGTGGCTCCAGCGCACCTTCGCAAAAGAGCCCCAGTTCGTCGCGCGTCTGGTGGGCGCGGCGGAGCTGCGGATCGCGCCCCAGGCGGCCCAGGCTCTGCGCAGCGCCGCCACCAGCGGCAAGGTTGAGGTCACGTTTGCCCCGAACCAGCTGCGCTTCCTGGCCGACCAGGGCCGTACGCTGCTGGAGGTGGCCGAGAACAACAATCAGCCGATCGAGGCGGGCTGCCGCATGGGCATGTGTGGCGCCGACCCGGTGACAATCCTGGAGGGCATGGAGCACCTTTCGCCGGCTGGCGCCGAGGAGCGCAGCACCCTGGAGCGCCTGGGCCTGGGCGGCTCGGCGCGCATGGCCTGTATGTGCCGGGTGAGCGGGCCGGTCTCGCTCACGTTGACCATCGACCGGGCCGCGCTGGCCCCGCAGCCCGCTGTGGCAGCCGACTACGACGCGCGCATCCAGAACGTTGTGATCATCGGCAATGGGATCGCCGGCGTGACTGCCGCCGACTATGTGCGTCGGCGCCACCCCGACTGCGCCATCCATCTCGTCGGGCGCGAGCGCCACCATCTCTATAACCGCATGGCGATCACCCGCCTGATCTATGGCCGCTCCGCGATGAGCGGGCTGTATCTTCAGCCCGAGGCGTGGTACGACCAGCACAAGATCACCTGCTGGCTGAATACGCAGGTCACGCGGATCGACCGGGAGGCGAGCGTGGTGCAGCTTGCAACTGGCGATGTGTTGAGCTACGACCGGCTGATCCTGGCTTGCGGCAGCGGCAGCGCGTTGCCGCCGATCGGCGGCTTCGGCATGCCTGGCACTTATCTGCTGCGCGAGGCCGACGATGCCATGCAGCTGCGCGGCTTTGTCCAGGCCCATAGCTGCCGGCGGGCGGTGATTGGCGGCGGCGGCCTGCTCGGCCTGGAGGCAGCCTACGCGCTGCGCAAGCTCGGGCTAGAGATAACGGTGCTGGAGCGGAGCGAATGGCTGCTGCGCCGCCAGCTCGATGCGCGCGGCAGCCGCATGCTGCAACGCTACCTCGAGGGGCTTGGAATAATGGTGGAGGTGGGGGCCGAAGCCGAGGCGGCCCTGGGCGAGGGGCGGCTCAGCCGGGTGCGCCTGAAAGATGGCCACGAGCTGCCGGCCGAGATCCTGATCGCCGCAGTTGGGATCAGGCCCACGGTTGAGCTCGCCGTGGCCGCCGGGCTGGCGGTTGAGCGCGCCCTGGTGGTTGATGCGACCATGGCGAGCAGCGACCCCCGCATCTTCGCGGCCGGCGATGTGTGCGCCTTCCAGGGGCAGGTTCCCGGCCTGTGGCCGGTGGCCGTCGAGCAGGCCAGGGTCGCCGCTATCAACGCCACCGGCGGGTCGGCCCGCTACGAGGCGATCGTCCCTGTTACCGCGCTCAAGGTGGCCGGCGTCGATCTCACCTCGATTGGCCGGGTGGAGGCGCGCGGGCCGGCAGAGAGCGAGATCGTGCTTGAAGACGCTGCCGCACAACGTTATCGCAAGCTGGTGCTCGCCGATGGCGTGCTGGTGGGCGCGATCCTGCTTGGCTACCCCCAGCTGACGTCGACCGTCAGCGCAGCCGCCAAGGCCGGGCGCGATCTGAGCGCCAACCTGGACGAGCT
>JAYUYB010000163.1:0-5070 GCA_043752655.1 Chloroflexota bacterium | reverse complement strand
GCCTCAGCCTCGTGCGCGACAGGCTCACCAACGCTGCCAAGGTGCGCGATCCCAAGGCCGCCCTCGTCGCCGCCCTGGAGCTTGAGCCCACAGCCCTGCGCGCCCAGTTCCACAACGTCGAGCACCACCGCGCCCACATGGCCAGCGCCTTCTTCGTCTCGCCATTCAAGCAGGCCGCCATCCTCTCGGTCGATGGCATGGGCGATTTCTCCAGCACCATGTGGGGCGTGGGCCGCGACAACAAGATCGAGGTGCAGGGCAGCGTCACCTTCCCCCACTCGCTCGGTATCTTCTACACCGCCGTCAGCCAGTGGCTCGGCTTCCCCAATTACGGCGACGAGGGTAAGGTGATGGGCCTGGCCCCCTACGGCCAGCCGCGCTTCCTCGATCAGATGCGCAAGCTCGTCCGTATCCAGCGCGACGGCAGCTTCGAGCTCGATCTCGATTACTTCGTCCACCACGCCGAGGGCGCCGCAATGACATGGGACGAGGGCGCGCCCACCATCGGCACGCTCTTCTCCGCCCGCCTCGTCGAGCTGCTCGGCCCCCCTCGCCAGCCCCGCGCCGAGCTCACGCAGCGCCACCAGGACGTGGCCGCCTCGCTCCAGCTGATGCTGGAGCAGGCCGAGCTCGCCCTGGTGCAGATGCTCCAGCGCAAGAGCGGCCTCCCCGCGCTCTGCATGGCCGGCGGCGTTGCCCTCAACAGCGCCTTCAACGGCAAGATCCTGCCCCAGACGGCCTTTAGCGACATCTACATCCAGGCGGCCGCAGGCGATGCCGGCACCGCCCTCGGCGTGGCCTACTACATCGAGCACCAGATCCTTGGCCGCCCGCGCCGCACCGTCCTCCAGCACGCCGCCACCGGCCCCCAGTACGACGAAGCGACCATCGCCGTCGCCCTCGCGTCCCAGGGCCTGCGCGCCACCCAGCTCGACGAAGCGGCCCTCTGCCTGCGCACCGCCGAGCTCGTGGCCGCCGGCAATGTGGTGGGCTGGTTCCAGGGCCGCATGGAGTGGGGGCCGCGCGCCCTCGGCAACCGCAGCATCATCGCCGACCCGCGCCGCAGCGATATGAAGGCTATTCTCAACGCCCGCATCAAGCACCGCGAGCCCTTCCGCCCCTTCGCCCCCTCGGTGCTGCTAGAGGCCACCGGCGACTACTTCGACCAGAGCTACCCCGACCCGTTTATGCTCAAGGTCTACGGCGTGCGCCCCGAGATGCAGGCCACCATCCCCGCCGTCACGCACGTAGACGGCACGGGCCGCCTCCAGACTGTCGAGCGCGCCACGAGCCCGCGCTACTGGCAGCTGATCAAGGCCTTCGAGGGTCTCACCGGGGTGCCCGTGATCCTGAACACCTCGTTCAACGAGAACGAGCCGATCGTCTGCCACCCCCGTGAGGCCATCGACTGCTTCCTGCGCACCCGCATGGACGCCCTCGCCATCGGCGACTTCCTGGTCCAGAAGTGAGCAAATGCGCATCCTGCTGCTGATCATCCAGTACCCGCCGGACAGCAACCCCACCGGCAGGCTGATGGCCCAGGTTGCCGCTGGCCTGCGCGCCCACGGGCACCACGTCGCTGTGATCAGCGCCTTCCCGCACTACGAGCGCTTCCAGATCGAGCCAGCCTATCGCGGCCGCCTCTTCGCCCACGACGGCGACACCACGCGGCTCTGGGTCTACGCGAGTGGCAAGAAAGGTAGCATGCTGCACCGGCTGGCGAGCTACCTCTCCTTCAACGCGCTCGCCACGCTGGCCGGGCTGCTGCGGCGCCCCGCCTACGACGTCATCCTGGCGCCCAACGGCTCGTTCTTCACCGGCATCGCCGCCGCGCTCATCGGCGTGGCCCACGGCTGCCCATTCGTCTACAACGTGCAGGATCTTTATCCGGAAGTGCCTGTGTCTGCCGGACAGCTTACCAACCCGTATGCCATCGCGGGCCTGGCGCGCCTGGAGGGCCTAATGTATCGCGCAGCAGCGCACATCAGTGTGATCGCGCCGTCGTTTCACGCCAACCTGCTCGCCAAGGGTGTCCCAGCCTCCAAGCTCGCCCTGATCCCTAACTTCGTCGATACCGCCTTCATCCGCCCGCTGCCGCGCCGCAACGCCTTCAGCCAGGCCCACGGCCTCGACGCGCGCTTCGTCGTAAGCTACGCCGGCAACCTGGGCTACGTCTACGATCTGCACAGCGTCCTAGAGGCGGCGGCCCTCCTGGCGCCGCACCCCGACATCCTGTTCCTGATCGTCGGCGACGGCGTGAGCAAGCCAGAGCTTGAGCAGCGCGCCAGCACGCTTGGGCTCACCAACGTGCGCTTCCTGCCCTTCCAGCCCCTGGAGCAGCTGCCCCAAATGCGCGCCACCGCCGACATACAGCTCTCGCCGCACCGTCCCGGCACCACCGGCTACTCGCTGCCCTCGAAGCTCTACGAGGTGATGGCCAGCGCCCGCCCGCTGCTCGTGGCCGCCGACGCCGACAGCGACGTGGCCCGGCTCGTAGAGGCCGCCGGCTGCGGCCTGAGCCTGCCCCCAGGCGACCCCGCCCGGCTCGCCGACGCCATCCTCGCGCTGCGCGCCGACCCCGCCCGCCGCGCGTCCATGGGCGCTGCGGGCCGTCGCTACGCCGAGCAACACCTGTCGCCCCAGGTCGTGATCGACCAGTACCACGATCTGCTCACAAACGTAAAGCGTAAAGCGTAAAGCATAGAACACCCCTGTCCCCCGGTCACCCTGTCTCCCTGTCTCCCTGTCTCCCTGTCTCCCTGTCTCCCTGTCTACGCATACCCGGAGCAACCCGCCTATGGAGCTGGAGCGCCCAAGCGCTATCCCCGCGCTGCCCCACGCCGTGCCCGTCGCCGCCGACCCGCCGAGCAAGCGCGCGCTCGACCTCGCCCTCGCAGGGCTGATGCTCCTCTGCTCGGCGCCGGTCTGGCCCATTGTGGCCCTGGCGATCAAGCTAGAGGATCGCGGGCCAGTCTTCTACGCCCAGGAGCGCTGGGGGCGGGGCGGCGGCACCTTCCGGGTGCGCAAGTTCCGCACCATGATCCAGCACGCGGGGCTACGGCAGGCCGAGCAGGGCGACCGACGCATCACCAGGGTTGGGCGCCTGCTGCGGGCCTGCGGCATGGACGAGCTGCCGCAGCTGCTCAACATCTGGCGCGGCGAGATGAGCTTCGTGGGGCCGCGCGCGCTGGCCGTGGGCGAGCAGCTGCGCGACGCGTCCGGCGCCCAGATCAGCTACGAGAGCGTGCCGGGCTTCTGGGGCCGCCTGGCCGTGCGCCCCGGCCTCACCAGCATCGCGACGATCTACCTCCCCAAGGACGCGCCGCCACGCCGCAAGTTTCGCTACGACCGCCTCTACATCCGCCACCAGTCGCTGGTGATCGATCTGCGCCTCATCCTGCTCTCGTTCTGGATCAGCTTTCGCGGCAAGTGGGAGACGCGGGGGCGCAAATACTAGGGCGCTGGGCTTTTGTGCCGCTGCGCGCGGGGCGTGTTTTCGTTCGTGGCGTGCCCATGCGGGGCGCTGCCGCCCGTCGGCCTGCGCCGCCTGGATAGTGCCGCAGGCACCCGCACCAAGCTTCCCGCTCGCTGGCGGTGGGGAGCATGCAGCGACACGCGCCCTCGGACGTGGCGGCTATCGGCTTTAGGGGTCCAGGGGACGCAAGTCCCCGGCGCGGGGGTTCTTAGGGGGCTGGCGGCAGCCCCCTGAGGCCGGGGTGCGGGGCGGCAGCGCCCGCCCGCGATCCCCTAACAAGAGAGGTGCATCGGGGGCCGCCGCCCCACGGCAAGCACGCGCCTTGCGCGATCCTACCTCCGCTGGTAGTATCAAGGGCCGCACATACCGCCCTAGCGCAAGGAGCCCACCTCTTGGATGTTGATGTCGCCGTCGTCGGCGCCTCGTCGGCTGGCCTGTTCGCCGCCGAACGCCTCGCCCGCGCCGGCCGTCGCGTCGCCGTGTTCGAGCGCCAGGCCACCCTGAGGCACCCCCGCCGCACCTACATTATCACGCCCCAGATCCGCCGCCTGCTTGGCGAACTGCCCCCCTCGGCTGTGCTCCACCAGACGCCAGTGCTCGAGCTGTGCGCCCCAGGCGCCACCGCCAGGGTTGTGCTCCGTGAGCCCGACCTGATCGTAGAGCGCCACGCCCTCACCACGAGCCTCGCCATGCGCGCGGAGCGCGCGGGCGCAGGAATGTTCTACGCCCACCGCCTGACGGCCCTTATGCCCGGCACGCTAGGCGCCGAGCTGACCCTCGCCCGTCGTGACGACACGGCCCTCACTGTGCGCGCCGCCGCCGTGATCGGCGCCGATGGCGCCTTTTCAGATGTCGCCCAGACTGTGGGCCTGCCGCGCCCCCCGCTCGTCCAGATCGTCCAGGCCGAGGTCGAGCTGCCCGCTGGCTACGACCCGCAGGTTACCCGTGTCTGGTTCGACGCCGCCGCCACGCGCTATTTTTTCTGGCTGATCCCCGAGTCGCCCGAGCGCGGCGTGCTCGGCGTGATCGCCGACGATGGCGCCCCCACCCGCGACCTGCTCGACGGCTTTCTGCGCCGCGAGGGCCTGCGCCCGCTCGCCTACCAGGCCGCCACCGTGGCCATGCACCACCCCGCGCTGCGCCCCTGGGCCACCCTGGGCCGCACGCCGGTCTTCCTGGTGGGCGACGCCGCTGGCCAGGTGAAGGTGACGACCGTCGGCGGCACGGTGACGGGCTTCTACGGCGCCGAGGCCGCCGCCCGCTGCATTATCGAGGGCGTCCACCCCCGGCGCGCGCTGGCCCACGTTACCCGCGAGCTCGACCTGCACTGGTGGCTGCGCCGCCTGCTGGAGCGGCTAGACACCCCCGGCTACAGCCGCCTGATCGGCCAGCTCTCGCCCGCCCTGCTCGGCTTCCTCGCCCGCCACAACCGCGACGAGCTGGCCGGCGCGATCTGGCAGCTGCCTCTGCTGCGGCCGCAGCTGCTCGGCTTCGGCCTCGGCGCCCTGCTGCAGCCCGCCGCCCGCCTGCCTCAGCTGCGCCCCGAGCCCGCCGAGAAGCGCGCCGTAGCCCCTGGTCGCTCCGCCGCAGACTGA
>JAYUYB010000162.1:0-5072 GCA_043752655.1 Chloroflexota bacterium | reverse complement strand
CCTTTTTCGCGGCGTCGTAGAACTCCATCGCGCCGTACATCACGCCGTGGTCGGTGAGGGCGATGCTGTCCATGCCAAGCTCGGCCGCCCGCGCAGCGATCGCCTTCGTGGGGGCGTAGCCGTCTAGCAGGCTGTACTCCGAGTGGACATGCAGGTGGACGAAGTCCTTCATGGGGGAAACGCTTTACACTTGCAGAATCGAAAAAGCGCGTAGGGCAAGCACAAAGCCCGCCCTGGCTGTCGCCCTCGTGTCAACACAAGCGCACGGTGAAGCGATCCGTAAACATAACGTGCGGCGCTGACATGCCAAAGCTGTGACGCCTCGTATTATAGCACACGCGCTCTGTATTGAAAGAGTGTAAAGGCTACAATTCAAGAACATTCATGTGGATAACTCTGTGGATAATGTGGACAACCGCATGGATGTGCGTACCCGGAAGAATACCATTGTGGGCGCCCACGTATGGACTCGGTCGTACGCATCACATTGGCGGCATAACTATTGCTGCTAAGAAGTTTTAGCTGCGTGAAATAAACGCCCGCAGCCAACTGGGCGAAGGTCGCCCAGGAAGAGCGACAATAAGGAGAATGTAGCATGGCCAGCACACAGACCGACACGCACGACGAGACGCTAGACGCCACGATCAGCGCGCTGCAGGGCGGCCTGACCAGCATCGACTCCAACACCGCCGTGAGCGTCATCAGCAACTGGAGCAAGACGCTTTCCGGCGCTGGGCTCACCGACATCTCCAGCGACCTCGACGCCCTCAAGGGCGAGCTGACGAGCGGCTCGCTAAGCGGCGCGCGGATCGGGCCTATTCTTAGCCGCTTGGGCAGCAAGACCACGAGCGCAGCCGCGAGCGCTCCAGCCAACTACCAGTCGAAGCTGGAGAAGCTCGGCAAGGTGCTGAGCCAGGCTGGCGGCCAGCTCGGCGGGTAGGACTCTGCTCAGACACGGTGTGGCGTTGCCACACCGTGTCTCTTCATGTACCGTCTATACCAAGAAGCGGGCGGCGAGCACGGGGAGCTGCTTGAGCGGGCCGGTGCGGACGCGGGTGTTGGGCAGCGAGGCGAGGAACTGCTGGCCGTACTTCTTGGTGAGCAGGCGGCGGTCGAGGCAGACCACGATGCCGCGATCCTCGCGGCTACGGATGAGCCGCCCGAAGCCCTGCTTGAAGCGCAGGATGGTCAGGGGCACGGAGAACTCGGCGAAGGGGTCGCCGAACAGCTCGCTGCGCGCGGCGAAGATCGGGTCGTTGGGCACGCTGAAGGGCAGCTTGGCGATCACCAGCACGGAGAGCGCGTCGCCCACCACATCTACGCCCTCCCAAAAGCTGCTGGTGCCGAGCAGCACGGTGCGCGGGAACTCCTTGAAGCGCTCCAGGATCGCGCGGCGGCTGCCGTCGATTCCCTGGCCAAGCACGGCGATCTCCTGCTCCTCCAGGGCCTCCTGGATGCCCGCGTAGGTCTGCTTTAGGGCGCTGTTGGCCGTGAAGAGCGCCAGCGTGCGGCCGCCCGTGGCGGTGCAAAGCTCCACCAACGCCTGCTCCACCGCCTGCTGGTAGCCGCGCTGGTTGGGCTCGGGGATGTCGTCGGGGATGAAGACGAGCGCCTGCTGCTCGTAGTTGAACGGCGAGTCTAGCAGCAGCTCTTCGGCTTCCTCCAGGCCCAGGCGGCGCTTGCTGAAGCCGAAGCCGCCCTCCACGGTGAGCGTCGCCGAGGCGAGCACGCTGGTCTGCTTCTGGCTAAAGAGCTGGGCCTTGAGGATGTCGGCCACGCTGAGCGGCGCGGCGGTGAGCGTGAGCGTGTCGCGGTTGCGGTCCTGTGAGAGCCAGCAGATGCTCTCCGCGTCGCCGAAGATGATGTGGCCGGTGCGAACGCGCACCTCCACGCAGAAGCGGCGCAGGAACTCCACGCGCAGCAGCAGCGCGTCGTAGTCGGGGATGCCAGCGCCCTCCAGCTCGCGCAGCAGCGCATCCAGCTTGCCGAGGGCGTCGCCGATCACGGTGAGCGTATCGGTGAGGTTGGCCCACGCGGCCTGGATCTCCAGCCACGGGGGCTTGCCGCGCTCCTTGGCAGTGATGCGCAGGCGCGGGTCGTACTGCCCATCGCTCACCTCGCGCACCACGAAGGCCGTAAGCTGGTTGAAGCAGTCGTAAACCGACTGGCGGGCGCGGGCCAGCACGGGGCGAATCTGCTCGGCGTACTGCTCGGCCTGGTCGCGCTGCGCCTGCTCGGCGCTGCTCTCACGCAGGAAGCCCGGCAGCTCGGCGAGCAGACCGCCCACCACCTGCGCGCCGCCCTGCTGGAACAGCTCGTCGAGAAACTTGAGCAGCGCGGCCTGATCCACAGCGAAGCTCAGCTGGTTGGTGGCGACATCTTCCAAATTATGCGCCTCGTCCACGATCAGGTGCTCGTAGGGCGGCAGCACATTCGACTGCGAGGCGAGGTCGGCCACAAGCAGGGCATGATTGACCACAAGAATGTGGGCGGACTCGGCCTCGCGGCGGGCCTTGAAGAAGAAGCAGTCGCGGAAATGGGGGCAGCGCGGGCCGATGCAGGTGTCGGCGGTGACGTTGACCCGGCCCCAGGCGGCGTTCTCGCGGTCCATCAGCAGCAGCTCGGCCTTATCGCCGCTGGCCGTAGTGGGTAGCCAGAGCTGCACCTTGAGCAGCGTGCGGATCTCCTCGGGCGACAGATTCTCGTGGCGGCGTAGGTCGTCGTAGCGCTTCAGGCAGAGGTAGTTGCCGCGGCCCTTGAGCAGCGCGGCGGTGAAGGGGGGGGAGCCATCAGACAAGGAGACCGCCCTTGCTGCGCTCGGGCTGGAGACAAGGAGACCAGGAGCGTCTGTCGGCTCCGTCGGGCCAGTTCCGTGTTTTGTCTCCTTGTCTCCTTGTCTCCTTGTCTCGTCCCCGGCCATGATCCGCTGGAGCGCGGGAATATCCTTGAAGAAGAGCTGGTCCTGGAGGTTGATCGTGTTGGTGGAGACCACCACGCGCTCGCCGCGCTGGGCGGCGTAGGTGGCGGCGGGCACCAGGTACGCGATCGACTTCCCTGTGCCCGTTCCGGCCTCCACAAGCACCGGGTCGCTCTGGTTGAAGGCGTCGGCCACGGCGCGCGCCATGTCCACCTGGGGCTTGCGGGACTCATAGCCGTCGAAGGAGCGGCCGAGGGGCCCCTCGGGGGCGAAGAAAGCGGCGATGGCGTCGAGGTCGAGCGGGCGGTCGTCGCCGGTGGGCTTGAGTGGGATAACCTCAGTTGACGGTTGGCGGTTGGCGGCGGCAGGCGCCTCGCCGAGCTTACCGGCCTCCAGAAACGCGCTCTTGGTGCGGGCGCGCAGCGCGTCCTCGAAAAGATCGCGCATGGGGAAGGCGATGCGCTGGGTGAGGCGCGTGATCTCGGTGAGGTCGCGCAGGCCGAGCTTGTCGATCAGGCCCAGGATATGGGCGAAGACCTTGGCGGAGACGATGGCGTCGTTGAGGGCGCGGTGGTCGTCGGGGTGCGGGATGCCAAGGTACTCGGCGATGGCGCCGAGCTTGTAGACAGAGACCTGGGGGATGAGCAGGGTGGCGAGCTCGAAGGTATCGTAGACGGGCTGGGCGAAGCTCATGCCCTGAGCGCGCAGCATGCCGAGATCGAAGCCGACCGAGTGGCCGACGATCGGGTAGCTCTTGATGAAGCGGGCGACCTCGGCGCCGACCTCGTTGAAGCGCGGGGCGCCGGCGAGCTGCTCGGGGGTGATGCCGGTCAGGCGCGTGATCTTAAGCGGGAGCGCCTGGTGCGGGCTCACGAGCTGGCTAAAGGTTTCGAGCAGCTCGTCGCCGCGAAACTTCACGGCGGCCACCTCGATGATCTCGTCGCTGCCGGCGACCAGGCCGGTGCTCTCGACATCGAGGGCGACGAAGACACGCTCGCTCATTGCTCGCTCCGCAAAGCTGCGGCGCGGACCGCCCCGCGCACATGCGGGCTATTATAGCGTATCCTGGCGCAGCTTCCGGGAAGGGGCGGAAGCTTAAATCAGGCGGAGCGCCTGGCGCTTGACGTAGGCGAGGATGGCGGAGATGCCGTTGAGGCGCTGGGGGCTGAGGATCTGGTGCAGGCCCATCTCCTGAAAGAAGTCGCTGGGCAGCGCGAGCACCGCGCGCGGGGGCATGCCGCGCAGCCCCTCGGCCATAATCGAGGCGTAGCCGCGCGTGGTGGGCGCTTCCTCGGGCACGTCAAAGTGGAAGATCATGCCATCGCCATCGAGCTCGCCATGCACAAAGACGGGGCTCATACACTCGTGGACCTGCTCCATTCCCACGTGGGCACGGAGGCGCTCGGGCAGGGGCGGCAGCCGGTCGGCGTAGTCGAGCATCAGCTCGAGCTTCTCGCCCCTATCGCTCGCCTGGAACTCCTCGATGATCTCGCGCAGGCGCGGTGGGATGGCGCTGGGGTCTGACATACCGTTCCTATTTCCGCTGGAGCAGGCCGATTAGGGCGTTGAGCACACGGGCGCGGTACTCGGTGGCCGTCTGCACGTTGCGCTCGTGGATGTTGAACAGCGCCTCGTCCAGCTCCATCGTCTCGTCGCGGCCCTTGCGCATGGGCACCACGACCTTGCTGTCGCCGTCGAGCTTGACCTCCGTGAAGGCGCCGGGGCGCTCGACATCGAGCTTGGAGACATCCTCGGCGCCGGTGAGCACATAGAACGTCCGCACCTGCATCACGGCGGCGTCCTCGACATACTTGCGCACCTGGGCCGCCGCCTCGCGGATCGAGTCGTCTAGGTTGCTGGCCATGGGGTTCTTGCTCCTTATAGCTTCCGGGAAGGCTTCTATTAGGGGAGTGACTCAGAGCGTACCACCTTCCCAGAAGCTGCGCTACTTTCCCGACGCGCGCTCCTCGCGCAGCAGGTCGTTGACGAAGCTCCAGGCGGCGGGCAGGGCCGTGGCGGCGCCCAGGGGCGAGCTGACCATAAGCGCCACGATGGTGGCGCCGCGCATCACCGAGGCGAAGCTGCGCAGCAGCGCGGCCCGCGAGCGCATGGCCAGCCCCAGGCTGCGGCGGTGCAGCGCCGCCTGCTCGCCTGG
>JAYUYB010000161.1:0-5075 GCA_043752655.1 Chloroflexota bacterium | reverse complement strand
GCGTGCTGGCTCGCGGCGCGGCTCTTGGCGCACTGGTGCAGGGGGCGCCGGTGGCCGTACCGGCTCCTGGCGCAGCGTGGGCTCAGCGCGCGCTACGGGCGCCTCTGGCCGCGCTGGCGCAGGCAGGGCCGCCTCCGTGCTCCGGCCCCCTGCCAGCAGCGCCAGCAGCCAGTCGGTGTCGGCGCGGGCCAGAGGCTCCAGCAGCGCGTCCCCACGGCAGTCGAGGGCCAGATCGTAGGCGAGCGGCAGCAACTCTTCCAGGCTGCTAAAAAGCCAGGCCGACACGCCGTTGCCGCCCGGCTGCGCGTCGATAAAGTAGATCCGCCTGGCCTCCGCGTCGTAGGCGGGCACAAGATCCGTCACGGCGCTCAGGCAGCGCAAGGGCAGCGCGGCCACCAGAGTCCAGCCGGCGAGCTGCGCCTGCCCACTGATTCCGCTTGGCAGATCGATCCAGCATGCTGGCGCGGCCAGGCTGGTGCTGATGGCCGGGCTGATCACGCGCTCGGCGGGGGCGCTGCCCGCCGCAGCCTCGCGGTAGCCGTAGACCTCCTCGTCGAGCACCACGCGGCCCCAGGCCAGCTCGCGCCCGCTCACGCTACGCTTCTCGCGCTGGTCGCGCACGCGCACTGTGCAGCGCCGCAGCGGCAGGGTACGCCGCAGCTCCGGGGCGGAGCGGACAGTAAGCTCTAGGGTTGTGTCGTCTCGCGAGAGCACACGGACGCCACCGCGTAGCGGCGGCAGCGCCGCGCCCACAAAGCCCCAGCGGTCGAAGGCCGCGATGTCGAGCGTGCCGAGCGGCGCACCCTGGTCGTCGCTGATGTGGGCGGGCGCCGCGCCGGCCGAGCGCAGGTCGAAGCCCGCGTAGGCATCGCCGCCGTCGGGGAGCGGCTGCCAGGCCGGGTCGGGCAGCCGAATCAGCTGCCTGTGCTCTTCTAGCCGCGCCACCACCGAGCCAACGCCCCAGGCGTCGATCTCCGCCGCGCTCAGCGGTCGCTCGGCGGCGGCGCACACCAGCTGCTGGGCCGAGACATAGGCGTTGCCTGGTGCTGCCACCCAGGTGGGCGGCGCGCCATCAATGCCGGGGATCTGCGATGGGTCGCGTGCGGCGAGTCGGGCCACCGTGCGCTCGGCGGGGTCGTCGCCAAGCAGCAGCACAGTGAGCTGCGCGCCGTCGAGCCCCTGGCGCAGATGCGCGGGCGCAAGCGCCAGGCCCGCGAGAAGCTGAGCCTGGGCGGGCAGCGGGCTCGGGCCGACGCTCACCGCCGCCACATCGGCGCCCACAAGCGCCTGGAGCAGCGGCGCCTCGAAGGGCGCGCAGGTGATGTGGACGCTGGCCCCGGCGCGGGCGAGGCCGAGCGCGAGGGCCGCCAGCTCACGCGTGCGCTCGCCGGAGGGCCGCCAGAGCGCCAGGCTCGCAGCGGGCGCCGGGCCATCGTCGGCGGGCAGCACGCGCCAGGCGGCCCCAGTAAGCAGGGCTAGGGCTGTATCGGCACCGGTTACCGGCGCGATGCTCGCCGCCAGCTGGGCAGGCCGCTCGGCCTGGGTGAGCCGCTCGGCGCGCAGCAGCAGCCAGCTAAGCTGCGGCGTGGCGAGGCCGTCGTAGCAATGGGCGTCGGCGACCATAATCAGCCTAAGCCGCCGCCAGAGCGCCGACCATGCCCGGTCGTGGTGGCGCAGCAGCCGCTCGTGCAGCGTGTGTGGCGTGGCGATCACCAGCTGGGCGCTCATCGCGGCGCGCAGCTCGTCGCCGTGGGCCAGACCTACGCGGATCGGCTCGCCCAGAGCCCGCACAAGCCGCTCCAGCTCGGCGCGATGTGCGGCAGCAGCTTGGTCATCTGGGGCGAGCAGTAAGGCGGTGGCGGGCGCCTCGGCGCGCAGCAGCTCCATGCCGAGCAGGTGCAGCGTCTGCCGGGCCGCCAGGCCGCCCATCAGCGCGAGCGGCTCGCCACGGCGCAGCGCGGAGAGCGCGAGCGACTGGTGCGGGCGAAATGGCTCGCCGGTGACGCTCACCCAGGCCTGCGAGAGGCGCTGGCTAATGCCGAGATGGCTGATGCGGGCGCCTGGCCGCGCAGCGAACTGCCGCAGGGCCACCAGAGGGGAAGGGCCGCCACGGGCGCGCTCGCGGGCCAGGTTGTGCAGGGCCTCGATGAGATCGGCCATTGGGACGTCTTAACGACAGGATCGCGCACAGGGCTCTGGTTATTGTATCATGGGCTGGAAGCCCTTCTCAGTATCAGGAACCTATGCACAGTCGTTACATGACCATTGATGGCTACCGGCTGCATCTGCTGGAGGCGGGGGTTGGCCCGGCCGTGCTGCTGCTGCACGGCTTCGCTGGCTCGGCGGAGGATTGGCGGCCAACGGGGGAGCTGCTGGCGCGGGCGGGCTACCGGGCGCTGGCGGTGGACGGGCTAGGCTTCGGGCGCTCCGCGAAGCCGGGCGACGCGCCCTACTCGCTGGAGCTAGCGACGCGGCTCTACGCGGGGCTGCTCGACGCCCTTGGGTTGGGCGGGGCACACGTCGTAGCCCACTCTATGGGTGGCAAGTACGCTCTGGCACTGGCGCTGCTGCAACCGGCACGGGTGGCCTCGCTCACGCTGGTGGCGAGCGACGGCTTCGCCGAGGCCTCGCCGCTCACGCGGGCGGGCGGCTGGCCCCTGGTGGGCGGGGCGCTGCTCTGGCTCTCGTCGCGGCCCGCCGTGGTGCGGCTCACGTTCGGGGCGGCCTTCTACGAGCCCGAGCGCTACCTCGACGCAGCGCTGCTGGCGCGTGCGCAGGCCGCGCTCGCCGGGCCAGACAACCGCCGCGCGCTCACAGCACTCAGCCGCCGCTACGATGCCACCGACCTGCGCCGCACGGGGCTCAGCGCGCGCCTGGGGGAACTTCAGGCGCCCACGCTGTTTGTCTGGGGCGAGCAAGACCGCGTCTTTCCACTGGCGACGAGCGGCCGTGCAGCGCTGGCCGCGCTCCCGCAGGCGCAGCTTGCGACGCTGCCACGCTGCGGGCACTTCCCCCAGATCGAGGCGCCGCGCGCGTTCTGCGGGCTGCTGCTGGGCTTCCTGGCGGGCAGCTCTATCCACAGATGAGCCTACGAGAGCTCGCCTGCGAGCAAAATAGGCAGAGTGGGGCCAGCGCTGCCGGAGGCGGGCTCGGCGGTAACGGCAAGCGTGACGCCAGCGGCGGTGGTGCCAGGGCCGAGGGCGATCACGCCGAAGCCGGAGCTATCTACGCTGAACACGCCGCCGCTGGCGGGGGCGCTCGTGCCGGCAATCACCCAGAGCTGGTAGACCTGATCGCTGGTGAGCGGCGGCAGCTGCGCTGCCAGCAGCAGCTGGCCGTCGGCAGCTTGAAGCACCGTTGCGACACCGTCCGGCCCCTCCAGCTGGCTGATCGTCTCGGCGCTGGCGAGGGCCTGCACGAACTCCGAGCGCTCGCTGCTGAGGGCCGCGACCTGACGCTCCACGGCGGCGATCTGCTGCTGGGACTCCGCTAGCTGCTGGCGAGCCTGGGCGAGCTCGGCGCGTGCGCCACTCAGCTGGAACAGGGCGAAGGCAAGCGCAACAAGCGTGGCCACCGCCAGGCCGCCAAATGCGTAGAGCCAGCCGCGCAGACGCAGGCCAAGCTCGGACGCAGTGGTAGCAGCAGTGCGCGGGGCGCGGCCCACGGCGTGATCGAGCACGCGCTGCCGCAAATCGAGCGGCGGGGTGCTCACCGGGAGGCCATAGGGCAGCATGCTCGCTGTAGCCTTCAGGTCCGCCAGGAGCACGCGTAGGTCGGGGCGCTCCGCTAGGAGGCGACCGATGCGCTCCATCTCGGTGGACTCAAGGGCGCCAAGGGCGTAGGCGACCAGCAGGTCGGTGATCTCGTCGGGTGTTTCTGGTTGCATTGTAGTATTACTCCGCGAGGGGCCGCAGCAGGTCGCGCAGCTTAAGGAGGCCTAATCGTAGGCGAGTTTTTATGGTGCCAAGCGGCTCGCCCAGGCGCTCGGCAATCTCCACACGGGTAAAACCACCGTAAAAGGCGAGCTCCACCGCCTGGCGTTGGGCTGGCGGGATGCTATCGAGGGCGGCGCGCACCGCCTCGCGCAAATCCATCCCGGTGAGCTCCGGGTCGGGGGCGCCGGTGGTCTCGGCGAAGCCACCCTGCTCGATCGTCTGCTCGCGGTTGCGGGCCCGCTCGCGTTTGCTTCTGGTGGTGTCGATCGCACGGTGGCGCGCAATGCCCACCAGCCATGCGGCACAGGCGCCCCGCCCCGCCTGATAGCTGCCGGCCGTCTGCCAGACGCCTTGAAAGACATCTTGCATCACTTCTTCGGACGTCTGCCGATCGCCGGTAATACGTAGCGCGATCGTGTAGACCAGGCCACTGTAGCGGTCGTAGATAGCGCCAAGGGCGGGCTCATCACCATGAGCGACGAGCACAAGCAGCTCGTCGTCACGGAGAGCGCCCAAGTCGGCGCGTGCAGGTACGTTGATCTGGCTCACCCGGTAGAACCCCTCAGATACCGGTGCTTCACCTTGATGTGGCACAGTCATATTATACATACGACTCTCATTCTGAATGAGGAACGTCGCCACGAGGGAAAGCAGGCCCACGTCAGAGGCGACGTGGGCCTTCTACAGCTACCTTCCGGGAAGCTGACCTAGAACACCATGGTGAAGGTGGGCACGCGTACGGCCTCGGTGCCGGCGAGCTTCTTGATCGCGTCGACGCCCGGGAAGGGCACCGGGCCAGCGAAGCCCGTGCCGCCCTGGAGGAAAGGCGTCAGGGTGGGGACAGCATCGGAGACGTTGTAGTAAATCGGGGCGGGCAGCGCGTTCGGGTTGGGGATGAGGCCGCCCACCAGCCGGGTGAGGGCGAGGTGCTCGGCTTCCGTGGCTGCGTGCTGCGCCGTGGTGGCCGCCAGGCGGGGCTCGCCAAGCTCGGCGAAGCGGCGGGTGGCCGCCAGGTAGGCACCCGTGAAGGCCGTCTCGGCCGCGATGAACGTCGCCACGTTGACCTTCTTGTCCTTGAGGAACGCCGTCGGCGTGTAGAACTTGTCGGCGAGCGACTTGCCGCCGAGCGATGTCAGCACG
>JAYUYB010000160.1:0-5079 GCA_043752655.1 Chloroflexota bacterium | reverse complement strand
GGCCGAGGCAGTTGGTGGTGCAGGAGGCGGCCGTCACGATCTGGTGCACGGCAGGGTCGTACAGGTGATCGTTGACGCCCATCACAATGTTGAGCGCGTCGCCCTTGACCGGCGCGGCCACGATTACCTTCTTCACGCCAGCCTGGAAGTAGGCGTCGAGCTGCTCGGGGGTGCGGAACTTCCCGGTGGCCTCCAGCACAAGCTCGACGCCGGTGTCGGCCCAGGGCACCGCGCCCGGTTCCTTGCTGCTGCTGTAGCCGATGGCGGTGTCGTCGATAATGAGGCTGTTGCCCTCGCCCCGTATGTCGCGCTCCCAGCGCCCATGCACCGAGTCGAAGGCGAGCAGGTGCGCACCCACCGCCGCATCGCCGCCAATCTCGTTGATCTGGGCGAACGTGAGCTCCGGCCAGCCCCAGGCCGCACGCAGCGCCAGCCGCCCGATCCGCCCGAACCCGTTGATGCCGACACGCACGCTCATGATTCGCCTTCCGCACTCAACCAGGGTTGTTGTAACAGTCTCTGCTGATGCGAAGTATACAAGGCCAAACCACGCTTGTCTAGCCATCATCTCCGCCAATCTCCCCGCCCGCCGATTTTCCATCAGCGCATCTTGAAACAACACGGCTATTTGCTCTAGACAAAGTGCTATTCGTCCTGTATAAATCAATCATTCCTGGGACATCTCGCCGTATCCACCCTGCCTCCGTACGTGCCAAGCGCTCAATGGGTTAGACGCAGGTCGTTCGGCAGGAGGCTTCTAATCAATTGGTGTAGATGCAAGTCTAAAAACGGGCAGCGCGGAGTGGCGAATGTGTGTGATGGGAGTGTTGCGGCGGTCGTGCGTAGCCGAGGAGGAAGCCATGTTCAGCTTGCAGACCTAGTTGTGGTGCTTCAGCAGCGCCCCTTGTAGGCTACGGCTCGCCGGGGAGTACGGAGCGTGAAACTGAAGGAGGTATGAGATGGCACAGGCGGAACGAGCTGGGCTAGACGAGACGCTTGAAGGGCTGCGGCTTCTGGCCGACGAGACCCGCTGGCGTCTGATCCAGGCATTGCGCCACGGCGACCACCTGGTCGGTGAGCTGGTCGACCAGACCGGCCTGCCGCAAAACCTCGTCTCGTACCATCTGGGGATCTTGCGCCAGGCGGGGCTGGTCCGGCTGCACAAGAGTGACGCGGATGGCCGTGCCACCTATTACGGCGTGGACCTGGCGCCGCTTACGGCGCTCTATCGGCGCCTCGGCACGGACCTGGCGTTGCCGATCGCAGCGCGCCCCGAAGACCTGCCCGCCCTAACCGTGGTGTTCCTGTGTCGGGCCAACAGTGCCCGCTCGCAGATGGCCGAAGGCTGGCTCCGTACCCTGAGCGGCGGACGCATTACGGTGCGCAGCGCCGGCACCCAGCCGGCCAGCCTGCACCCGCAGGCCGAGCAAGTGATGACCGAGGTTGGGGTCGATATCGGCTTCCAGCAGTCCAAGCACGTCGACGCCCTCGCCCAGCTTACCCCGGATGTTGTGGTTACGGTGTGCGATATCGCGCGTGAAGCCTGCGCGGTGTGGCTCCAGGCGGGCACCCGGCTGCATTGGAGCATCGCCGACCCGGTGGCGCTCCGCAATGTGGACGAGCGCCTGCGCGCGTTCCGCGCCGTGCGCGACGAGCTGCGCCAGCGCGTCGAGGGGCTGCTCGTGCTGCTGCCGAAGGTGACGACCCATTAAGCAGCTGCTTCCGCGCGTCCGTGCCGCGACGTATGGAAGCAAGCCAACGCTTTTCGCAACTTGACCTTTGAGAACCCGCCGCAAGCCGTGGGGCTTCAGCCCCAGCGGTGAGATGACGAAACTTCATACCATGCGCTGGCACACCTGCTACGCTTGCCCGATGAAGCGTACATTAGAGCCCTTCAACCATGTGCGCAAAGGGAGGCTGACCATGAACGATGTTGCGAAACCCATCCTCGTTACCGCGTTTGTTGCGATTGTTCTGCTTTTTATTCTCTTCAGTGGTGGCATGGCGACCGGTACCATGATGAGCGGCGGGATGATGGGCGGCGGGATGATGGGCGGCGGAATCAGTTGGATGTGGCTGCCCACCCTGCTTACCCTCGGCCTGGGCGTGTTGCTTGGCTGGGTCATCTGGGGCACCAAGCCAGCACCGAGAAGATAGGATGCGAACGCAGCATGATGGAGCGCCACGGCCTGCGTGCAGCTTCACTACATGCGGGCCGTTTGCCCTTGAACCGCAGCCTAAGCGCCGCCCGGCGCTACCCGCGTAGCTGCACCAGCCCCGACGCCCATATAGGCGTTTTGGCCTAGCGTGATCTGCGCGATTGTGCGCTTTTGGGGTACGCCCACATGGCCGATGATCACGGCATATGCATGGGATAAGGAGACCTCAATGACTCACGCACATCCTCCCGCCGCCCCCGCACAGGTGACGTTCAGCCTCACCGGTCTGCACTGCACCGGCTGCGCCGACGCGGTCGAGCAGGCGCTGAAGGCCAACCCCCATCTCGCCAGCGTCCATCTGGACTGGCCCAACGACGTCGTCCATGTCGGGTATCACGCAGGGATGATCGATGAGGCGGCGATCCGTGCCATTATCGAGGCGACCGGCTGCCCCTGCGAGCAGGCAGACCACACAGGACATGCAGATGCGGGTACGGGGCACGCCTTGGGCGGGATGTCGGCCCAAGCGCGGCTGCAGAACCTGCGCCACGGCGTGGATGTGCAGCCGATCACGATGGGCACCAAACAGGATCGCATGCAGTACGAGCTGCCCGCCACCGGCGCCCACGCCCAGCACGCGCCCAACGCGGCAGCAGCCCAACCAGGTGGGCACGCCGGGATGGATCACAGCGCCCACGGTGCCATGGCTGCGTCACCCTCCAGCGGTGCGCCGATGGACCACGCCGCGATGGGCCACGACATGTCCGATCCCGGCATGGCCGCAGCGATGGAGCGCGACATGCGCACCAAGTTCTTCATCGCGCTGCTGCTCACCATCCCCACCGTGCTCTACTCGCCCATGGGCATGAATATCCTCGGGCTCCGGCTGCCCACTTTCGGGTTGAGCATGGATGTGATCATGCTCGTGCTGACGACGCCGGTGGTGTTCTACTGCGGCTGGATGTTTCTCTCCGGCGCCTACCACTCGCTGCGCCGGCGCGCCCTGAATATGAGTGTGCTGGTCGCCACCGGCGTGCTCGCCGCCTACGGGGGCAGCCTCGCCCTAATGGCCCTGGACCAGGAGACCTTCTTTGAGGCGGCGGCCATGCTCGTCACCTTTGTGCTCTTTGGGCATTGGATGGAGATGCGCTCCCGGCGTGGCACCAGCGACGCCCTGCGCGCCCTGTTCGACCTCGTGCCGCCCCAGGCCACGGTGCTGCGCGACGGCCAGGAGGTCAGCATTCCCAGCGCCGAGGTGCAGGTTGACGACATCGTCGTGCTCAAGCCCGGCGACAAGGTGCCGGTGGACGGCGCCGTGACGGAGGGCACCAGCAACATCGACGAGGCGCTCGTCACCGGCGAGAGCGTGCCCGTGCGTAAGGAACCGGGCGACCCCGTGATCGCCGGGTCGATCAATGGCAGCGGCAGCGTGCGCTTCCGCGCCACCAAGGTTGGCGCGGACACCACCGTCGCCCAGATCGTGGAGTTGGTGCAGCGGGCGCAGAGCTCCAAGGCCCCCGGCCAGCGCCTCGCCGACCAGGCCGCCCAGTACCTGGTGATCCTCGCCGTGGGCGCGGGCCTGCTCACCTTCATTATCTGGTTCTTCGTGCTCGGCGCGCCCATCGCCCTCGCGCTGACCTTCGCGATCTCCGCTGTGGTCATCGCCTGCCCCGATGCCCTTGGCCTAGCGACACCGACGGCAGTGGCGGTGGGCACCGGCATCGCGGCCCGCCACAACATTCTGATCAAAGACGCCGCAACCCTGGAGGGCGTGTCCGCCATCAGCGCCATTGTGCTCGACAAGACCGGCACGCTGACCGCAGGCAAACCTGCGCTCACCGACATCGTGACAACCGGCAGCGTCACCGAGAACGAACTGTTGCGCCTGGTGGCGAGCGCCGAGCGCGGCTCGGAGCACCCGCTGGCCGAGGCGATCGTGAATGGCGCGCGCGAACGTGAGCTGGAGCTTGCCGACGCGACGCAGTTCGACTCCATCGCGGGCCACGGCATCCGCGCCACGGTGGATGGGCGCACGCTGCTGATCGGCAACGTGAAGCTGTTGCGCGACCAGGGCGTGGACGCCAGCGCCCTGGAGACCCGCGCGGCCGAGCTGGCTTCCGGCGGCAAGACGCCGATGTTCGTCGCGTTGGATGGGCAGGCCGCCGGGCTGATCGCGGTCGCCGACACTATCAAGCCGACGGCGGCCGAGACAATCCGCCGGCTCGTCGCCGCCGGCATCGAGCCCGTGATGATCACGGGCGACAACCAGCGCACCGCCGAGGCGGTCGCGAAGGAGCTGGGGATCACGCGCTTCTTTGCCGAGGTACTGCCCGCCGACAAGGCGGGCCACGTCAAAGCGTTGCAAGCCGAGGGGAAGAAAGTGGCCATGGTGGGCGACGGGGTGAACGACGCGCCGGCGCTGGCCCAGGCCGACATCGGCATCGCCATTGGCGCCGGCACCGACGTGGCAATCGAGACGGCCAACGTGGTGTTGATGAAGAGCGATCCGCTCGACATCCTGCGGGCGCGGATCATCTCCAAGGCCACGGTGCGCAAGATGCGGCAGAACCTGTTCTGGGCGGCGATCTACAACGTGCTGGCCATCCCGGTAGCGGCGGGCGTGCTCTACCCGGCCTTTGGCATCGCGCTGCGGCCCGAGTGGGCGGCGCTGCTGATGTCGGCCTCGTCGATCATCGTGGCGGTGAACGCCGTACTGCTGCGCACCGTCGAGCGCGAGCTCAGCGAGTCGTCGCAGCCGCAGCCAGCGGCGAGCGTGCGTTCGGCTGCTGCAACGTAGCCGGTGGGTGCGACGGATTGTTTCGGGGCGCTGGCTTCCATGCGCACGCCGTCGCGCTGAAGCGCGCGGCTGGTGCGGAGCGAAGCCCGCTGCGCGGGCTGCCTGAGCCCGCGCAGGCGGGCT
>JAYUYB010000159.1:0-5080 GCA_043752655.1 Chloroflexota bacterium | reverse complement strand
CTGCTCTACCTCGATAATACCAGCCAGGTGCTTGTGAAGTCAGAGCATGACAACACGCTGGTTGTGCGCTGGGTTGTGCGCGAGTATGGAATCACACTGGCAGGCGCTGCTCCAACTGAGCTGATTGATCCGATAGAGGCAGACGATCTGCGCCAGGAAGTGCTGGCGACGATGCACGCTTGGGCGCATCTGATCTTCGCCAAGCCTGAACAAATGAACAATCGGTGGTATCAGCCATATGCCGTATTGAGCTACTGCCGCATGCTGCATACACTACAGACAGGCAGGGTGGGATCAAAGCTAGCAGGCGCGCAGTGGGCGAAAGGCGCATTAGATCCTCGCTGGGCTGATCTCATTCAGTGCGCCTGGGAAGAGCGGCCAAACCCATCCCTAAAAGTGCGGCAGCCAGCCGACCCCGCTGCCTTCAAGCGCACGCTGGATTTTATCAACTACGCGCTCAGCACGCAGCCTTCGCCAGAGGCCTCGCCATGAAACCGCACCAGCTTATCGCCCCCTGGAAGCGCGACAAGCGCTTCACTGCGATCGCCAAGCGCGCCGCCGCGCTCAAGAAGGCCGGGCAGGCAGAGCAGGCCATTCTCGCGGCGATCAGCGCCGAGTTTGGCACGCCGCCCACCCTGCTGGGCCTGCGCGACGAGCCCGCCCCCGCCAGGATCTTCGGGACGGTCGGCGACGGCACCGACGTGGGCGTGGCCGACATCGAGCCCGGCGCCGTGGCCCAGCTCCAGCTGGCCCTGCGCCTGCCGATCGCGGAGCGCGGGGCGCTGCTGCCCGACGCGCACCCCGGCTACGCGCTCCCGATCGGTGGCGTCTTTCGCGCCCATCGCAGCGTCGCCCCGGCCATGGTGGGCGTCGATATCGCCTGCCGCATGATGCTCACAATCTTCGCCACGCCGCCCGACGAGGTTGTGCGCCGCCGCGAGGAGCTGTTCGACGTGCTCAAGCGGGTTACCACCTTCGGCGCCGGGGCCGTGCGCTCCTACTCGGCGGACCACGCCGTGCTCGACGACCCACGCTGGGGCGCCACGAGCCAGCTGCGCGGGCTGCGCGCAAAGGCCGCCCAGCAGCTCGGCACCTCGGGTGGCGGCAACCACTTCGCCGAGCTAGTGGTGGGCGAGCGGCTCCAGGCGCTGCTGCCAGGCGCGCCGCCACAGTTCGCCGGCCTGCTCACGCACAGCGGCTCGCGCGGGGTTGGCTTTGCGGTGGCCAACCACTATATGCGCGTGGCGGCCCAGGAGACGCAGCAGATCGCCCAGGTGCCGCGCTACTACGAGTGGCTCGACCTTGACGGCGAGGCGGGCCAGGAATACTGGACGGCGATGGAGCTGTGCGGGGCCTTCGCCAGCGCCAACCACCATGTCATCCACGACCTGTTTGCGCGGCGCAGCCGGCTGCCGGTGGCGGCCCAGGTGGAGAACCACCACAACTTCGCCTGGCGCGAGGGCGACCTGGTGGTGCATCGCAAAGGGGCCACGCCGGCCGAGGCGGGTGTGCTGGGCCTTATCCCTGGCAGCATGGGCACCAACTCCTATGTTGTTGTGGGCAGCGGGAACCCCGCCTCGCTGATGAGCACGTCGCACGGCGCAGGGCGGCGCGGCTCGCGCACCTGGGCGCGGAACAACATCAGTATGGGCGATGTGCGGCGCCTCCTGGCCGAGCAGGACATCGTGGTGCAAGGCGTATCGGCCGACGAGTCGCCCTTCGCCTACAAGGACATCGAGCGAGTGATCACGCTTCAGGAAGAGGCGGGCCTGCTCCAGCGCGTCGCACGCATGCGGCCAATCGCCGTGCTCATGGCTGCCGAGCAGGGCGACGACTGAGCACGCCGTTCCGCGCCGCCGCTACACCCGCCACAGCCGCACGGTGCCGTCGGACGAGCCGCTGACAAGTGTGGCGCCGCCGGGCGCGAAGGCCAGCTGATTGACGGCGCCCGCGTGGCCCGCGATGGTGGTGGGGGCAGCGTTGCGGCGGCGCCCGTCGCCCAGGCTTAGGCGCCAGATGCGGATGCCACCCCTGGCGTCGCCAACCGCGATGGCGCGCGCGTCGGGCGCGAAGGCCAGCCCGGTGACAGCGCGGCCCTGGCCGCCGACGCGCCCGGCCAAGGCGCCTGTGTCGCTGTGCCAGAGCTCCACGCTGCCCGTGTCGCCGCCGGCCGCGAGCAGCTGCTCATTGGCGCTGAAGGCCACGCAGCGTGCGCCGCCGCCGCTCAGGCTGAGCGTCACAGCAGGCGGGGCCTGGTCGTCCTTCAGCTCAGCCAGGCGCCAGAGGCTGATTGCGCCGTCCTCGGTGGCCACAGCGATCTGCTCGCCGCGTGGCCCGAAAGTGATCAGGCGCGGTCGCCCGCGCAGCCCGCGCAGCACCCGCCAGAACTGGCCTGCTCCCGTCTCGTGCGGGCCGGGGAGCCGCCAGAGCTGCACCGTGCTCGCGCCGTCGGAGCTTGCCAGCAGGCGGCCATCGTGCGCGAGGGTGCCGCCATGCAGCGCCCCGTGGGCCTGGAGCAGCACGTCGCTCGTGCCCGTGTCGAGGCGGTAGGCGCGCACGCTGCGGTCGTGCGAGACGCTGACAAGCCGGCCGGGGCCGGCGAAGGCGAGGCTGCTGATCGCGCCCTGGTGGTCGGTGTAGCGCATGCGCGGCGGCGCCTCGGCGTCTAGACCGTACACCGCCAGCGTGCCGTCGCTGCCGCCCACAGCCAGCTGCGCGCCGTCGGGGCCGATGGCGAGGCTGGTGACGCGGCCGCTGAGGGGGCGCAGCGCGGCGGACTGCGCGCCGCTCGCAACGTGCCAGGCCAGCAGGCGCTCGTCTGCGCCTAGCGTCGCGAGCGTGGCGCCGTCGGGGCTGAAGGCGACAGCCACCACCGGGCCGCTGTGGCCCGTAAGCAGCTGGAGCATAGCGCCGTCGTGGGTCTGCCAGATACGGGCGCTGTGGTCGCTGGAGCCGGTGGCGAGTGTGGCGCCATCTGGGCTAAAGGCGAGGCTCTCCACGGCGCCGCTGTGGCCCTCCAGCGTGTGCAGCGGCACCCAGGCCCGCGCATCCCAGAGTCGCACCACGCGGCCCCGCGAGCCAGCGGCGAGCGTGGCGCCGTCGGGGCTGAAGGCGATCACCTCCACGGCGCCGCTGTGGCCGGGGAGCGTCTGCACGCGTGAGCGGTCGAAGCTGCGCCAGAGCCGCACGCTGCGGTCGGCGCCGCCCGCCGCGATCAGGGCGCCGTCGGGGCTGAAGGCCACACAGGTCGCCTGATCGCCGTGGTCGAGCAGGGTGGCGAGCAGCGCGGGCGGGGTGGCCTCGTCGCCGGTGCGCCAGAGCCGCACGCTGCGGTCGTGGCTCGCCGAGGCGAAGCTGCGCTCGTCGGGGGCGAAGGCCAGGCCGCTCACCGTGTCGCTGTGGCCGACGCAGACGCCGCGCAGACGCCCGTCCGCGAGATCCCAGAGCGCAATCTGCTCGCCGGCGGCGAGGGCCAGCAGGCGGCCGCTGGGGCTGAGGGCGGCGCAGTGGGTCGGGCAGTCGATGGCCCAGCGGGGCGGGCCACCGCCGAGATCCACCAGGGCGGGGCCGCCGCCGGAGACCAGCAGGGCGCTCTGGGCATCCACCAGAAAGACGGCGCGGGCAACGCCGCGGCCCAGGCGGCGCACCAGGCCCTGGCGGTCGAGCGATGGCAGGCCGAAGCCGCCCGTGAGCGTGAGGGCCGGCGGCGCGGGGGGGGCGGGCTGCGGCGCGGGCGTAGGGGGCGGCGCGGGCGGGGCCAGCACCTCGGCATGGTCGCGCAGGGCGGCCAGCAGCCGCTGATAGCCGCTGGCGCTAAACAGATCGAAGGCCGTGGCGTCGCGCAGCGCGGGGGGCAGCTCGCAGCCGGTAAGCCGCAGGGCGAACAGCAGGCGGCGCGGGGCGGGCGTGAGCGGCAGCAGGTCGAGCAGGTTGGCGATGACGGGGGCCAGCTCGCCGCTGGTCGAGGCGCGCCGCGAGAGGCAGACGACCACAGCCCCGGCTTGGCGCAGGGCCTCGCGCAGGGCGTGGGGCGAGCCATCGGGGGCGCCAATGAGCTCGGAGGCCAGCGTGGGGCTCAGGCCGTCCGCGCGCAGGCGCTGGGCCACCGCGCGCACGGCGGGGGTATCGTCGGGGGCACAGACGATCAGCACGGCGAGGGGGGCGCTCGGCGCGCGGCTGCTAGACATAAGGCGTTCCATGGTTGCTGGCGGCGGCCGCGCCAGTATACCATCATGAACCGGGTGTGTTGCCCACAGATGGCACCGATTTGGGTGCGACTGCAAATGGTATACTAAGCTATACACCCCAGCAAAGAGGAGCGTGCAATGCAGCCGCAGACGAGCGGTGCCCCGCCGTATCGCACCCTGACCATGACGGTCCTGATGACGCCGGACACGGCCAACTTCGCCGGCAACGTGCATGGCGGCCATCTGCTCAAGCTGCTCGACCAGGTGGCCTACGCCTGCGCCTCGCGCTACTCTGGCAGCTACGTGATGACCGTCTCCGTGGACCAGGTGGCCTTCCACGAGCGCATCCACGTGGGCGAGCTGGTAAGCTTCATCGCCTCGGTGAACTACACCGGCACCACGTCGATGGAGATCGGCATCCGCGTGGAAGCCGAGCAGATCATGGAGCGGCGGCAGCGCCACGTGCTCACATGCTACTTCACCATGGTCGCCGTCGACGAGGCGGGCCGCCCAAAGCCCGTGCCCCAGGTGCCCGTCCACACGCCCGAGCAGCGCCGCCGCCGGGCCGCAGCCACGCTGCGCCGCGAGCTGCGCAAGGAGATCGCCCAGCGCAGCCTCGACATCCGCCAGAACGCCGAGGAGCTGCTCAGCGAGCTCGACCAAGAGCCGCACTGATGTCTAAGGATGATTGTAGGGTACATTGGTAGTGCCTATTCAGCAAAGAGTTCTGCTAATGCGACGAGCACCAGTGATTGCGTTGCTCGATCAATACACCCAAGTCGTTTGACTAACCGTTGCTCGTCAATGGTACGGATCTGGTCAAGCACAATATAGGCTTGACGTTTTTCAAATATACACGCGATACGCGTGGGATATGCGCGAGTGCGTGTGGT
>JAYUYB010000158.1:0-5083 GCA_043752655.1 Chloroflexota bacterium | reverse complement strand
CCTCGTCTGAGTTAATGAATAACGACCTTCAATCTGCGTAGATTGCATTGGATAGAGCAGCAGGATCGCAATCATCTGCTGCGAGAGCGCCACTTCGTAGCCGAGCTATGCCGTGAACTTACTGTCATTTGGGCCTTCGCCCCCTGTAAGGCAATTGTCCCATGTCGCTGTTAAAGTATTGGAGCAAGAGCCGCAGACGTTACTGCAACATAATGTAGGTAGATATGATGGAGAAGACCGCAGAGGGTCAGCTCGACGACCGTGCCACACGCATGCTGGCCATGTTCTCGGAGCGGCGTTTTCAGAGCCAGCGGGCCAACCAGCGCCTGCGTATCCGCATGCTCACCTGGTCGATCCGCACCAAGATCGTGCGCAGCTTGAAGCGCGCCCTGGATGTGAGCGTGGCAAGCGCCGCCATCTTGGCCACCTCGCCGATCATGGCCGGTACGGCCATGGCGATTAAGCTCGACTCGCGAGGGCCGATTCTATTTCGCCAGATCCGCGTGGGCAAGGATGGCGAGCACTTCGGCTGCTACAAGTTTCGCTCGATGTATTCCGACGCCGAGCGGCGCAAGGCCGAGCTGATGGCGGTGAACGAGGCGGACGGGCCTGTCTTCAAGATGAAAAACGATCCGCGCATCACGCGGGTGGGCCGTGTGATCCGCAAGCTGAGCATCGACGAGCTGCCGCAGCTCTTCAATGTCCTCAAAGGCGAGATGAGCCTGGTCGGCCCGCGCCCAGCTCTGCCGAGCGAGGTCGCCAGCTACACATACGAGCAGATCGGGCGCCTGCACGCCATCCCAGGCATCACCGGCCTGCAGCAGGTCTCGGGCCGCAGCGAGCTGGACTTCAAGCGCTGGGTGGAGCTGGACCTCCAGTATATCTCCGAGCAGAGCGTCTGGAAAGACATCGAGATCCTGGCTAAGACCATCCCAGCGGTGATCTTCAGCAAGGGTGCATACTAGGTCTCGTTGTGTGAACGAGGCCAGTGGAGCTAATGAGACGATGCGCAAGCTGCTTGTGGTGCTCGGCGTGCCGGTAGACAACATGACGATGGACGAGGCTTTGGCTCGCTGCGACGAGTTCGTCGCTGCGGGCCGCGCCACGGGCCGCACCAGGCAGGTCGCGACCGTCAACGCCGATTTTGTCGTCAACTCGCTGCATGATCCGGAGCTGCGGCGCATTCTGCAAGAGGCCGACATGGCCACCGCCGATGGGATGCCCCTAGTTTGGGCCTCGCGCCTGCTGGGCGGCCCGCTGCCTGGCCGGGTTACCGGCGCCGACCTAGTGCCCGCCCTGGCGGAGCGTGCGGCGGAGAAGGGCTACTCGATCTACTTTCTGGGCGCGAAGCCCGGTGTGGCCGCGCAGGCCGCCGAGCTCCTTGCCAAGCGACACCCTGGCCTGAAGGTGGCTGGCGTCTTCTCGCCGCCCCCGGCATCGGTGCTGGAGATGGATCGCTCCGTCTTCGAGCGGGTGGTGGCCGCAAAGCCGGACATTCTGCTGGTAGCCTTTGGCAACCCCAAGCAGGAGAAGTGGATCCGCATGTACGCCCCGGAGCTGCATGTGCCGGTCTGCATCGGGATTGGTGGCACGCTCGATATGATCGTAGGCGTGACGAAGCGCGCCCCGATCTGGATGCAAAAGCTCGGCTTGGAGTGGCTGTATCGTATGGCCCAGGAGCCGCGGCGCATGGTGAAGCGCTACGTGCACGACTTCGGCTACTTCGGCTACTTCTTTGCCCGCCAGTGGTGGGCGATGCGCCGTGGCAACGCGATTAGCATGGCGCCCCTTGCACCGCTCGCCCCGCCCCTGGAGCCCGTCGCCCCGTCTGAGCTGGACACGGAGCTGGCCGCTGAGCCGGATGTCACACCAACCCCCTCGGCAGCGCTGCCAATGCTGCACCTGCGGGGGCGCCTGGATGCGAGCAACTACGAGCCATTTGTCGGGCAGGCGCGCGACATGCTCGAGCGCGACCCCAGCCTAGCCCTTGATCTGTCCCAGGTGATGTTTCTTGACAGCACTGTGATGGGCGCACTGGTGGCCCTTGCCAACGAGGCCCGCGCCGCCGGTGGCGTGCTCTATCTTGTGGCGGTGCCCAAGGCCGTAAGGGACTTGCTGGCGCTTGTGCGGCTTGATCGCTTCTTCGAGATTCTGCCGGACGCCGAGGCGGCCGAGCGCGAGCATCGCACCCCGGAGCCTCTGCCAGAGCCGCAGGCCGCCAGCGGCGGCTGGGGCGTGGTGAAGGCGCCACGCATGTTCGACGCGGGTAGCGCGCCGATGCTGATCGCCCGCTGCGAGCAGCGCATGGCCGAGCTGCCGCGCCTGATTGTGGATCTAAGCGACACGAGCTTCCTGGCCAGCGCGGGCATGGCGGCGCTGATCAGGCTCGACCGGGTGGCCCGCGAGCACGGCGGCGAGCTCCACGTGGCCGGCTGCTCGCCGGACGTGCTACGCACGCTCAAGCTCGTGAAGCTGGAAGCTATTCTCAAGGTCTACCCAACAGTGGCAGATGCGATGATCGGCCAGCCCAGCCGCATCGATACGCCGCTGCCCAGTATCCATCCGGTGCGCAACTAAGACTCCCCGCCAGTGGTATCGCCCGCCGGGCGCGCCACGGCTGATCAGCCAGGTGCCAGAGCTATGCAAGTTCTTCTTCTCGCAACCGACGAGCAGCGTTCGCTGCCGCCGCTCACCGACGCGCTGGCGGCGCCGATGGTTCCTATAGTCGACCGGCCAGTCATGGCGACGACAGTAGAGTTGCTGGCCCGCGCCGGATTGAAGCAGGTTCTGGTGAGCCTCTACGAGCGGGGCGGCCAGATCGCGGCCTACTTCGGCGGCGGGCGCCGCTGGGGCCTGGAGATCAGATATCTCACCCAGCGCCAGGCCCAGGGCTCGGCGGGTGCCCTGCGCTTCGCCAGCGGCCTGCTGAGCGAGACCTTTCTGGTGCTACCCGGCGACGCCCTGATCGACCTGGACATCGACGCAGCGCTGGCCTTTCACCGCGCCCACGGCGGTATCGCCACGGCCATCCTCGCCCCCACCCGAGGCGAGGGCGGCGCGGCCCAGATCCGCGTCGCTAGCGACGGTCGTGTGCTCGGCATTGGCGTGAGGGAGCCGGGTGAGGCGCAGCTGAGTGCCACCCACGCCTACATCTTCGAGCCGACGGCCCTGAGCTGCATACCCCAATTGGGCCTATGTGAGATTACGCAGGATCTGTTGCCCGCGCTGCTGAAGCGCGGCGATCTGGTGTACGGCTACAGTATGGACGGCTATTGGAACCCGCTCAACAGCATCGCGGCCTTCCAGGAGGCCCAGCAGGTCTACCTCTACAGCGCGTACCGCCAGGGCGCGTCGGAGCAGCAGGTGGAGGACGGGCCGGTCGCGGCGGTGCGCTTTCCCTCGCTGGAGGCGCGACAGATCACCGCCGGGATCTGGGTGGGGCGCGACCACTCGATCCACCCGAGCGTGAAGCTGGCGCCACCAACCTATATCGGCGCGAGCAGCTGGATCGGTCGCGAGGTCGAGCTAGGGCCGGGGTCGATTATCGGCGCCAACGTGGTGATCGATGACGAGGCGACGATCCGCGCCAGCACTGTGCTGAGCAATACCTATGTGGGACGGCTCGTGCATATTGATGAGCGAGTTGTCACACCTGTCTCGATCAGTGACGGCGCGACAGGCGAGACGACGCGCGTAGTCGACCCATTCCTGATCGGGCGAGTGGGCGCTGCTGTGGAAGGCAGCAACCCGCTTCGTCGTGGTGTAAGCCTGCTGGTAACAGTAGTGCTGCTGGTGCTGCTCAGCCCGCTGATGCTGCTCGTGGGCATGCTCGCGCTCTTCCTTACGGGCGAGCTGTTTGTGCGGTCGCTGCGGATCGGGCAGCGGCTGGGGGAGAGCGTGGAGCTCCAGACGTTCCAGATCCTGCGCTTTCGGACCCGGCCGCCGAGTGGAGAGCCCACGCAGCTGGGGCGCCTGCTGGAGCGCTGGGATCTGCACCGGCTCCCCGAGCTGCTGAATGTGCTGCGCGGCGAGATGGCCCTGGTGGGCGTGAAGCCGCTGTACACGGAAGAGGCCGCGCGGCTGACAGAGGAGTGGCACCAGCGCCGTCACGAGCGCCCTGCTGGTATCACGGGCCTGTGGTACATGCAGACCGACCCCGACAGCGACCTAGATTCGATCATCGTGGCAGATGTATACTACATAGCGACGCGTAGCTTGCGCGGCGATATGCTGCTTTTGCTGCGCACCCCGCGAGCCTGGCTGCGCCGCTCTATCCTTGGGCGGGGCGCCGAGGGCGAGCGGGAGTATCTGATTCAGACCGACAACGTCCAGAGTATGTAAGCAGTTTGTGTAGCGAGCTGGAGGCTTTGCACAATGGATATGAAGACCCGCGTCGCTGGTGAGGTCCAGGTGGTAGATCTCACTGGACGCTTCGACACCAATACCGTCCCGCCTTTGGCTGCCTGGCTCGAGCAGGTGACCTCGGTCCCTGGCGCGCATGTGCTAGTGAACCTGGCCAACGCCACGTTTGTGGACTCTACGGCCCTGGCCACACTTGTGCAGGCGCTCAAGCGCTGCCAGCAGGTGAAGGGTGAGCTGTTCCTCTGCAGCATGCGCCGCCCGGTCTACATGATCTTCGAGCTGACCCGCCTGGACAAAGCCTTCAACATTTTTGTGGATGAAGAGCATGCGATGCAGGCGTTTGCGAATTAGCTGAGCGCTGGAAATAGGAAGATATGCTCGTCGCACTGCTTAGCTCCCAATATGCCCGCTTCTCCGCCCTGGCCGAGGCTTGGCTCGCCCAGGGCGCTACGGCCTTTGGGGTCTACCAGGATGAGCGCCCGCTCGTCTACTGGCCGGCGGGCCACCGTCTTGCCAAACCGAGCATGGTGGTGCCGATTATGAGTGGCGAGAAAGAGCTTGGCGACCTGCGCGTGGTGGGGCTGAGCGGGGTGGTCTATGAGCAGCGCCTGCGCGCCGACACCATGCTGATCGGCCACATGCTGGGGCTGGAGAGCGAGCTCCAGCTGATGACAGCCGACCTGGTGACGAGCCAGGATCAGCAGCTGGCGCTGTATCGGCT
>JAYUYB010000157.1:0-5085 GCA_043752655.1 Chloroflexota bacterium | reverse complement strand
GGCTCTCGCTCGCCAGCGAGGCCGAGCGCCGCCACGAGGATGCCGGTGAGCCGCCCCCGCCCGCCACGGCCTGGGATGCGCGCCGCGCCAAGGAGCAGCGCCAGCACGACGAGGAGCAAAGGCTCGACCCGCGCGTGATCTCCCGCCTGCCCTATCGAAGCGGCACGAGCTACTTCGACGAGCGCCGCCGCCAGATCTACCTCGCCGATCTGCCCGCAAACGAAGACGCTGCCCCGCCCACGCCGCGCCGCATCACCGACGGCGACCTGCACTACGGCCCGCCCGCCTGGATGCCCGATGGCAACAGCCTGCTCACCACCGCCACCCGCGACCCCGAGGCCGACTCGCTTTTTGCCTACTACGATGTGCTGCGCGTGCCTGTGGCGGGCGGTCAGCCCACCACTCTTACCAGCGTCGGCTTCTCCTACTTCGACCCGCAGCCCTCGCCCGATGGGCGCCTGATCGCTTTCAGCCGCTTGCGCGAGGACAAGCTGCTTGCCGATGGCAACCGTGTGGCGATCATCCCAGCCGATGGCGGCGAGATCAGCGACCTCACCGAGCAGGCCGACCTGAATGTCGAGGCCTTACGCTGGCAACCCGGTGGCCAGGGCCTGCTCTTCACCGCCAGCTGGCACGGCGACACCGCTATCTATAGCCTTGATCTGCCCAGCAGCTCTGCCCACCCGCACCACACAACCCTGGTTGGCGGGCGGCGGATTGTGTCCGGCTTCGATGTGGGCAGCGACGGCACGCTCGCCTTTATCGCCGGCGACGCCGCAAACCCCTGCGAGCTCTACCTGCGCACACCTGATGGCGAGGAGCGCCAGCTTACGACGCTCAACCAGGCCTTCCTTGAGCGCCACGTGAGCGTGCCGATCCACGAGCTGCGCTACAACGCCCACGACGGCCAGGAGGTGCAAGGCTGGGTGCTCTACCCGCCCGGCTTCGCGCAGGACAAACGCTACCCGCTGGCCGTCCACATCCACGGCGGCCCGCATGTGATGTGGGGGCCGGGCTTTCGCGCTATGTGGCACGAGTGGCAGGCCTGTGCGGCAGCGGGCTACATCGTCTTCTTCTGCAACCCGCGCGGCAGCGAGGGCTACGGCGAGCAGTGGCGTGACGCCATCCGGGCCAGCTGGGGCGAGACCGATGCGCCCGATATTCTCGCCGGGGTCGAGCAGCTCGTGGCCAGTGGCAACGTCGATCCCGCGCGCATCGGCGTTACTGGCGGCTCTTACGGCGGCTACATGACGGCCTGGCTGCTCGGCCACTCCGAGCGCTTTGCCTGCGGCGTGGCCGCGCGCGGTGTGTACAATCTGATCTCGCACCATAGCACCTCGGACGCCCACGAGCTGATCGAGCACGAGTTCAACGGCTACCCCTGGGAGCTCGCCGAGGAGCTCTGGGATCACTCGCCGCTGGCCCACGCCCACAAGATCAATGCCCCACTGTTGCTGCTGCATAGCGAGCTCGACTACCGCGTGCCGATCAGCGAGGCCGAGCAGCTCTTCGCATTTTTACGCCGCCAGAAGAAGGTGGTCGAGTTGGTGCGCTACCCGCGTGAGGGCCACGAGCTCACCCGCGCAGGCGAGCCGAAGCATCGCGCCGACCATATGCGCCGGACCCTGGCCTGGTTTGATCGCTATTGCCAAAGCGAGCAGGGAAACCAATGAGTGAGCAGCCCCGGCCCGATACGCAGCACTGGGATCAGCTTGCGCCCGAGCAGGTGATCGAGCTGCTTGTCTACGAGCTCTACAGCCCCGTCAGCATCATCGGCAGCCAGCTCAAGCGCCTTACCGAAGATGAAGATCCACTCTCCGAGGACGACTACGACGCTAGCTTCGAGCAGATGCACAACGCCGTGCGGCAGCTCAGCAAAACGGTGGTGCATCTCAAGCGCTATAGCGAGCAGCGTAAGCGCGCTCAGGAGTAACGGCTACGGTTGCGAGCGCAATTATTTGCGCTACGATAGAAAGCCCGATGAGAATCCCTAGCATGGGGACTTCTCAAAAAGGCAGAGCTGTGGTACACTCCGTGCTACCGAACAGCGTCACGAAAGCCGCGAGACTTTTCCCCGGTTCGACTGGGGTCTCCCCGGCCCGCACAACCTCCCCGCATGAGGCCAGGGCACGGGGCGTTGTTCTAGCGCCGTACAGCTGCTGAGACGTCAGCTGCTTGGCGCACCGCAAGGCGTGTTCTGGAGTGTGGAGCGCAGGGATTTCCCCTGCACATGCAGTGTCAGGGTATAGGCCTGGCACGCAGGAGTTGGACCGGAATGCAAGTGAAGCTCTTTGTCGGCAACCTGGCCTGGACGATCGACGACCAGCAGCTGGAGCAGCTCTTCAGCCAGCACGGCGATGTCCAGAGCGCCCGTGTGATCAATGACCGTGATACTGGCCGTTCGCGCGGGTTCGGGTTTGTCGAGATGGACGTGGACGATGTCTCTGTCGTGATCCGCGCGACCGACGGCGTGGAGCTGAATGGCCGTGCGATCCGCGTGAACGAGGCCGAGGATAAGGGCGGCGGCGGCTCGCGTGGCCCTCGTCGCGACAATGGCGGCGGTGGCGGTGGCTACGGCGGCGGCGGTGGCGGCGGTCGCCGCTACTAGGGCTCCCCTCACAGGGTGCAAGTGAGCGCGGGGCAGCTTACCTTCCCCGCGCCCTTTGACCGCGCAGCAGGGCCTGTGCGTACGTCTCCGCCAACAAGCAATGCTGCAATGTTCGCCCCTCGTCGCCGACGAGGGGCTTTGTGTTGTCGTATAATGCCCGCTACCCTGCTCACGCTTAACCTTCCTGGAAGATGTAGATGAGGAGCGCTTATGCCCCGCATCGAGTCATTGCTCTCTGCACGGCTCTTCCTCGCACCTCAGCTGGTTGGGGGCCGACTCTACTTTGTGAGCAATCTGAGCGGCCGGCTGAGCCTGTACGTGATGGACCCTGGCGGCAGCGTGCCCGAGCCGCTGCTCCCGCCCGAGCTCGCCTTGCAGAACCCCGAGCTGGTAGGCGGCTACCTCTACTGCGTGCTGCCCGCCCTCAGCAAGATCCTGCTTATGCTCGACCGCGACGGCGACGAGGTGTACAGGCCCATGCTGATCCCGCTCGCGGGCGGCTACCCCGAGCCGATCTTCGCCGACGCCTTCGCCAACGCCCGCGTCGCCGCCCACATCTGCGACGCAGAGGCTGGGCTCGTCTACTTCGTAGCCGAGTCGCGGGCGGAGGCGCGCAACAGCGCCTACCGCGCAAACCTGGCCAACGGCGAGCTGACGCTACTGCGCGAGTCGCGCTGGGGCGCTGGGGTCGTGGCCGCCAGCCCCAATCAGCGCCGCATAATCGTGGGCGAGGGCTACAGCGTGGGCGATCTGGTGCTCTTCGAGTGGCGCGAGGGCGCAGGCGAGCCGCGCCTGCTCTACGGCACGCCGATGGAGCGGCGCGAGCCGGGCCGGGCCTACCCCGCAAGTGGGATCGGCGCCAGCGCCTTCACCGAGGACGGGCGCGCGCTGCTCGTGAACTCTGCGCTCTTCGACGACGCCTACTCGCTCGGCTACCTGGATCTGGAGGCGCCTGAGGCGGACATGCTCGCGGTACGCATCGAGGGCGCCCAGCACTCTGGCGCGGGCGAGCTGGTGAGCGTGGCGCACCTGCGCGGCGATCACTTCCAGGTGGACTACAACATTGATGGCTGCGCCTGGGGCTACGAGGGCGTGCTCGACCAGGGCGCGCGCACGCTGCGACTGCTGCGCGTGCTCTGGGGCGCGGGCGCCACGGCGGGCGGCGTGCTGGAGGGCGCCCACTACCACCAGGCCGACGACTGCTGGGCCTTCGCGTTTACCACTGCCACCACGCCAACCCAGCTCTACACGCTGGAGGGGCCGGAGCGCACGCTGCGACAACACACCCGCGAGCGGGTGCTCGGCGTGGGCGAGGGGCTGCTCTCGGGCGGCGAGGATGCCTCGTTCACCTCGCACGACGGGCTGCGCGTGTCTGCGCGGCTCTATCTGCCAGCGCCCGAGCTGGGGTTTACGGGGCCGCGCCCGCTGGTCTACTACGTTCACGGGGGGCCGCAGGGGCAGGAGCGCCCGAACTTCGCCTGGTTCTCTATGCCGCTGATCCAGCTGCTCGCCATGCGCGGCTTCGCTGTGTTCGTGCCAAACGCGCGCGGCTCCACGGGCTACGGCTTTAGCTACACCAAGCGCGTGGATCACGACTGGGGCGGCCAGGATCGGCTGGACCACGTGTACGCGATGACGCAGGTGCTGCCGCAGGATGCGCGCCTGGACGTAACACGGGCCGGGGTGGTGGGCCGCTCTTATGGCGGCTACATGACGCTGACCCTGGCGACGCGCCACCCGGAGCTCTGGTCGGCGGCGGTAGACATGTTCGGGCCATACGATCTGCTCACGTTTATCGAGCGGCTGCCAGAGACGTGGAAGCCATACTTTGCGGTGGCGGTGGGCGACCCGGCTACAGAGGAGGGGCGGAGCTTCCTGCGCGAGCGCTCGCCGGCCAGCTACATCGAGCAGATCGCGTGCCCGCTGCTGGTGATCCAGGGGCGCAACGACCCGCGCGTGGTGGAGCAAGAGTCGCGCGATGTGGTGGAGCGGCTACAGGGCCTGGGCAAGGCCGCCGAGCTGCTGGTGTTTGAGAACGAGGGGCACGACGTGCTGAGATTCGAGAACCGCGTGCGCTGCTACAACGTCATCGCGGCCTTCTTCGGCGCGCAGTTGGGGGCGTGAGGTGCAGGCTTGCAAGAATAGCATGTTTGTGCTATAATAACACTCGGTAGCGGATAAAGCGAGCAACGTATGACGCTCTGGACAAGAAATAAGATAGGAACATGACAGCATACATCGAGTACATTAATACAGCTCTCCGGGTAGGTAAGGAGAGCAAGGCACTTGTTGTCGATCTCTTCGCTGGTTGTGGTGGCCTAGCGCTTGGATTTGAGGCTCAAGGCTTTAAAACCATTGGCTTCGAGATGAATACCAACGTATCCTCTCCATAATCGCTGGAGTCAGCCGGCGGGCTGAGCGGCCAGGCGGGAGCGCTGAGCAATGCGTTCGGCAAGCGAGGGCGTGGTCTCGGGGCT
>JAYUYB010000156.1:0-1937 GCA_043752655.1 Chloroflexota bacterium | reverse complement strand
TACGTCATGGTCGGCGCGGTTGCCAGAACCCGGCGGTTGAAACCGCAGCGGCAGCTCCTGTGGCCGCGCGTCGGCCTGCGCCGACGCCTCCGGACCCGCCCGCGCAGGCGGGCCACCGGCGCAAAGCGCCCCCACGGCGCGCGTTCACGCGCCCGTCGGCCGACCATGACGTAGCCCTAGAACTGCGAGCTGTGACCTGACACCTGTATAATGACAACTGTACGCTCCACCCGCTCGCGGTTTTTCCTGAAAGGTTTCCCCGTGCTGCGCCCCACTCATCGCTCGCTACTGCTCGGCCTCGCGGCCCTCATCCTGGCGGCGCTCCTGCCGCTCGGCCCGGCCCGCGCCCAGGGCGGCGCCTCGTTCGCCAGCGCCCAGCCCGTCGTGGCGCCGCTTGTGGCCACCGTGGTGAATGTGAACGTCCAGGGCTACAGCGGCCCCGCCACGCTGCTCGTCTTCGACAGCCGTGGGCGCGGCGTGGGCAGCTTCCCGCTCACGCTCGCGGGAGGCTTCGGGGCCGTGCAGGTGAGCCCGCGCGGCGCGCTCGGCGAGCACTGGGCCGCCCTGTTGCTCGCCGACGGGCGCCAGGTCGCCGCCGGCACGCTCTACCGCCTCGACGCTGGCACCGTGGTGCAGACCGGCGTGGCCCCCTTCGACCAGCTGCCAGAGCGGGTGCGCGGCTTTATGGCCGCCAAGCGCCTCAGCTACCAGCTGGATGGCGGCACCGTGGCGGGCTACCGCTCGCCGGACAGCCCGCTGCTCTGGCTGCGCGATCACTACTATCAGAATCGTGCCTTCCGCTACTTCGAGCGCGATCTCACCAGCCTGCCCGAGGCTAACCAGCGCGCCCAGGCCCCCGACGGCAGCCTGCCCGACTTTCTGGCCCGCCCCGAGTGGGGCATCCCCGCCCTGCGCACCCCCGTCGAGGCCGACGTGGAGTTCCTCTACGTTCAGCTGATCTACGAGACCTGGAAGACCAGTGGCGACAGCGCCTGGATGCTGCGTATGCTGCCCTCGGCCCAGAAGGCGCTCAACTACACGCTCACCGCACCCGAGCGCTGGGAGCCCACGCTCGGCCTGGTCAAGCGCCCCTTCACGATCGACACCTGGGACTTCGAGTACGGCCCCACCACCACCGACCCCAGCAGCGGCAAGCCCGCCCCGCGCCACTGGATCGACGCCCAGACCAAGTGGGGCATCTTCCACGGCGACAACACCGGCCTCGCCGAGGCCCTACGCTCGCTGGCGACGATGGAGGAGCAGGCCGGCCAGCCGACATTGGCGACCCAGCGCCGCGCCCTCGCAAACGACATCATGGTGCGCCTGAACCGGCTAAGCTGGAACGGCAGCTTCTACACCCACCACGTCAAGCTGGTGCCCTTCGACGTGCCGGGGGTCGACGAGGCGAGCCAGCTGAGCCTCTCCAACGCCATCGCGCTAAACCGGGGCGTGCTCAATGTGGAGCAGGCGCGGGCCATCCTGGCCGAGTACCAGCGGCGCCTGAACGACCCGCGCCGCACCGCGTTTGCGGAGTGGTACAGCATCGACCCGCCCTTCCCGCCGGGCGCCTACGGCCTGAACGGGCGCCTGGGCGAGCGGCCCGGCGAGTATGTGAACGGCGGGATCATGCCGCTGGTGGGCGGCGAGCTGGCGCGCGGCGCCTTCCGCTACGGCTACGAGGCCTACGGCTTCGACATCCTCCAGCGCTACGACGCGCTGATCCGCCGCACGGGCGCCACCTACCTCTGGTACTACCCCACCGGCGGCATCGCCCCGGCCAACGAGTTCCTGCCCACCGACGGCTGGGGCTCCAGCGCCATGCTCGGCGCGCTGCTGGAGGGCGCCGCCGGCCTGGAGGATTCTGGCATCGCCTACAGCGCCGCCACCATCAGCCCGCGCTGGCTGGCCGCCCCGCGCGACAGCATCCGCGCCGCCTA
>JAYUYB010000155.1:0-1937 GCA_043752655.1 Chloroflexota bacterium | reverse complement strand
CCACACGCTCGCCGAGCTCGCGGCGGGCCTCGCGCGCAAGCTCGTCCAGGTCGAGGTCGCTGCCCTCCCAGATGATGTAGCTGTCGCGGTGCTGGCGGTAGGCCAGCATGCGCCGCGCCCGCAGCGCGTCCAGGGCGTTACGCACCGTGGCGGCGTCGGCGCTCTCCGTGGCGTCGGCGAGGGCGAAGGCCACCTGGGCCGCGCTCGCCCGCAGCCCCGACGAGCGCTCCAGGGCGCCGATCGTGCCCACCACGGTGAGCACCTGGAAGGCCAGCGGGTCGTCGGCGGCGAGCAGCGCCCGCGCCTCGGCCAGCTCGGCCCAGCGCTGCCCGCGCGCCCGCCCGTACAGGCCCGGGCCGAGCGTGGCCTCTACATAGGCGCAGAGCTGCGTCAGGCGGTAGATCGGCAGCGCGCCTGGCCGCGCCGCGTCCCGCAGGGCGTCGCGCAGGCCCCACGGCTCGTCCGCGTGCAGAAACGCAAACAGCGAACGCTCGTTCTGGGCCAGCTGGCGGAAGAGCGTGGGCAGGGCCACCAGCACGCTGGGGTGGAGCGGGTAGCAGTCGGCCACGATCTGGCGCCAGTCGTCGGCGCTGATCTCCACCGGGCGCAGCCCGAGCGCCTCGGCGGCGGGCGCAACCTGCGCTGCCCAGGCGGCGCGCGCCTCACGGTACGGGTCGCGCTGGGGCGGGCGCATGGCGTGGGCCACCATGCGGATCATCTGGCTGGCTGGCTCCTGGAAGGCCAGATCCGCGAAGCGCCCCTGCACCTTGGCCCACTCGCTGCGCCGTGCGGCGCCGGCGTTCAGGCTGTAGCGCTCGAACGCCTGGTGCAGAATCGTCACGACGACGCAGGGCGCCGCGCCGCTGCGCGCGGCCTGCTCGGCGAGCGCCTGGAGCACAAACAGGTCGCGCTCCTCGTCGTGGCGGGCGGCAAAGTCTAGAAACTGGCCCAGCTCGTCGATCAGCAGCAGCACGCCCTGGAACAGCCCCAGCTCGCGCAGCAGCCGCGCCGCCTGCCCAAGCAGCTCCGCCACGCGCTGCGGGTCGAGGGCCGTGCTCTGCCTTGCGGCGTCAAGCTCGTGGAGCAGCTGCTCGGCGGCGGGGCCTCTGGGCAGGTGGCGCGTCAGCGTCTCGTGGAGGCTCTCCAGCACGGCGTGGCGTAGCGCGCTGTTGTTGCCCGGCACGAGCACAGCCAGCAGCGTCGGCGCGTCGGCCCACAGCGCGGCCTCGGCGTCCGTGGCGCCCAGGGAGCCAAGCAGCTGGCGGCGGCTCTTGGGGCTGCGCTGAAGGTAGTGGGCCAGGAACAGGCCGAAGGCCGACTTGCCGGAGCCAAAGGGGCCGACGATCGAGAAGGCGCGCTCGCTAGCGCCCGGCGCAAGGCCGGCGAGCACGCGGGCGGCCGCCTGTCGCACCAGGGCCGTCACCTGGTAGCCGTCGAGCCGGTAGCGCAGGTCGCGGAAATCGCGCCGGATGTGGACCGCGCGGGTGTAGCGGGGGGCGACGGCGAGGGTGGCGTGGTCAGGCATCCCTGACCTCCTGCGCGAAGGCGGCTGCGAGCAGGGCGCTGTCGAGGGCGGGGTTGGCGGGGGCGCGCCAGAGCAGCTGGCGGATGCCGCCGTGCTCGCTGTAGCTGGCGCTGCCGTCTGTCACCTCCTCAATGCGCAGCAGGCTGGCGAGCAGGGCGTCCTCGTCGAGCCGAAAGATGCGGCCGGGTGAGCGCTCACCGTAGGCCAGCTCGTTGAAGCTGAGGCTGGCGCGGCCAAGGCCGCGGGCCTGCTGGAGCGCGGCGAGTGCCAGCAGCTCGTCCGGCAGGTCGGGGCGCGGGCCGCTGAGCAGCTGGAAGCTGTGCTGGCCCGGCACTGGCTGGATTAGCTCGAGCTCGTGGAGCGGGCAGTGCAGGGCGTCCTCGGCCACCACGCCGGGCTGGGCGAGGTTGGG
>JAYUYB010000154.1:0-5091 GCA_043752655.1 Chloroflexota bacterium | reverse complement strand
CCGCACGCTCAAGCGGCTTCAGGCCAAGCTTCACCTGCTCGGGCTCGCCCTCTACCACCAGCGCCGCCCCGCCGTGCTTGTCTTCGAGGGCTGGGACGCGGCGGGCAAGGGCGGGGCGATCCAGCGCCTTACCGCCGAGCTCGACCCGCGCGCCTACATCGTTCACGCCATCGCCGCGCCCACTGGCGACGACAAGCTGCGCCACTATCTGTATCGCTTCTGGCGTCGGCTGCCGCCACGCGGCCAGCTCGCGATCTTCGACCGCTCCTGGTACGGGCGGGTGCTGGTGGAGCGTGTGGAGGGGTTCGCTCGCCCCGCCGAGTGGCAGCGCGCCTACGCCGAGATCAATGAGTTCGAGCGCCAGCTGATCGACTATGGCACCATTATCTGTAAGTTCTGGCTGCATATCAGCCCCGACGAGCAGATGCGCCGCTTCGAGGAGCGTAAGAACATCGCCTACAAGGCCTGGAAGCTTACCGACGAGGATTGGCGCAACCGCGAGAAGTGGCCGCTCTACGAGGAGGCCGCCGACGAGATGCTGCTGCGCACGTCGACTCCCTCCGCCCCCTGGACGATCGTGGAGGCCGAGGATAAACGCTTTGGCCGCGTGAAGGTGCTGCACACCGTTGTCCAGCGCCTTGAGAGCGAGCTGGGCGCCGTGGGGCTTTAGCAAGCAATCCAAGCGGGTACTACGCTCGCGCCGCCAACGTGCGCGTGATCTGGTCGAGGTGCGCCTCGCCGTGGTTGGCGTAGACGCGCACAATCCGCTCAAGGCTCATCGGGCCATTGTCGGGGTGCAGGCCGACACGCTCCCACGCCTGATCGGGCAGCGTCTCCCAGAAGCGCACCCAGCGCGTGTGCAGCCCGCGCAAGATCGCTAGCGACGGGCCGATCTCGGCGTCGCTCGCATCCGGCGTGGCGGCCCAGGCATCCTGAAGGTACGGCTTGAGCGGCGGGCGCTCCTCGGTGAGGATCAGCTTGCAGCGGATGTAGCTGTTGGCGTGCGAGTCGACGAGATGATGGACGTTCTGGGCCACCGTCCACTCGCCAGCGAGGAAGGGCGTCGTCAGCTCCTCAGGGCTCAGCCCGGCCACGAGGGCTTCGAGCTGCTCGGGCAGGCGGGCGATGGCGGCGATCAGGGCGGTGTGCTCGGCGTGGGCCATAATGCTTTGCTCCTAGTAATGCGCGTTGGGCCAGTGTATGCCAGTATACGCCAGATTGACGCCGCAGCCAGATAGGCGTATCATCGAGCCATCCACACATAAGCTCGACGGAGATCACAAATGACAGCCACCGCCACGCGCAGTATTCAGCTAGTTACCGAGATCCCTGGCCCGCGCTCCCGCGCGCTCCTGGCCCGCCGCGAGGCCGCCGTCGTTGCCGGGCTCGGCAAGGCCACGCCTGTGGTGGTTGCCAGCGCCAGCGGCGCCCTTGTCCACGATGTAGACGGCAATACGCTGCTCGATTTTGTGAGCGGGATCGGCACGCTGGCCGTCGGCCACTGCCCGCCCGAGGTCGTCGCCGCGATCCAGGCCCAAGCCGCGCAGCTTATCCACTTCTCGGCCCTGGTTGGCACCTACGAGCCGTATGTGGAGCTGTGCGAGCGCCTGAACGCCGCCGCGCCGATCAGCGGCCCCTGCAAGACGCTGCTCGCCAACTCGGGCGCCGAGGGCGTGGAGAACGCGATCAAGCATGCCCGCGCCGCCACCGGCCGCCAGGCGATTGTGGTCTTCGACGGCGCCTACCACGGCCGCACGCTGCTCACCCTAACGCTTACGAGCCGCACCTTTTTTAAGAAGAAGTTTGGCCCCTTCGCCCCCGAGGTCTACCGGGCGCCCTTCCCCTACGCCTACCGCATGGGATTGAGCGAGCCGGAGGCTGTCGAGGAGTGCTGGCGGGCCTTCGAGCGCATGCTGGTGGCCGGCGTGGACGCCGAGAGCATCGCTGCGGTGCTGATCGAGCCGGTGCAGGGCGAGGGCGGCTTCATCCCCGTGCCCGCCGAGTTTATGCGCCGCCTGCGCGCCTTCTGCACTAGCAACGGCTCGTTGCTGATCGCCGACGAGGTGCAGAGCGGCTTTGGGCGCACCGGCACGCTCTTCGCCATCGAGCAGCTCGGCGTCGAGCCCGATATCATCGTGAGCGCCAAGAGCCTGGCCGCAGGCATGCCGCTGGCCGCCACGATCGGGCGCGCCGCCGTGATGGACGCAGCCCACTACGGCGGGGTCGGCGGCACCTACGGCGGCAACCCGCTCGCCTGCGTGGCCGCCATCGAGGTGCTCAAGCTGATCGAGCGCGAGCAGCTACTCGCGCGCGCCACGGCCATCGGCGAGCGCATCCGCGAGCGGCTCGGCCCCCTGCTCACCGAGCAGCACGCAGGCCCGCTGCTCGGCGAGATCCGCGGCCTTGGCGCCATGATCGCCCTGGAGTTTGTGACAGACCGTGAGAGCCGCACGCCGGTCGCCCCCCAGGCTGTGCTCGACATCCTTGCCCGTGCCCTGAGCCACGGCCTGATCGTGATGCGCGCCGGGCTCTACGCCAACTGCATCAGGCTGCTTGTTCCACTGATTATCAGCGACGAGCAGCTCGATGAGGGCCTGGATATTCTGATCGAGTGTATGCGCGGGTAAGCTATGAGCCAGATCACGATCACACATACGCGCCCCGAGCATATCCCGCAGCTCGTGGCGCACCAGCTGATCTGCTTCCCCACCCTGAACCCCGATGACTGGATGGACGCGGAGATGTTCGCCGCCCAGCTCGCCGTCTTCCCCGCAGGGCAGCACGTGGCCCTCGACGGCGAGCGCGTGGTGGGCCAGAGCAGCACCTTCCGCGCCGATGAGGCGCTCGTCTTTGCGCAGCACACCTACCGGGGCATCACCGGGCACAACCGCTTTACGCAGCACAGCCCAATCGGCGCGTGGCTCTACGGCGCCGACATGAGCGTCCACCCCGAGTATCGCGGTCGCGGCGTGGCACAGCGGCTCTACGCCACCCGCAAGCAACTGGTGCGCAGCCTTGGCATGCGCGGCATCGCCGCAGGCGGCGCCCTGCCAGGCTACCACGACCACCGCGCCTGCCACACAGTAGAGGCCTATATCGCCGAGGTGGTGGCCGGGCGCCTGGTTGACCCCACGCTCACCGCGCAGCTGAGGAGCGGCTTCTCGGTACACGCTGTGCTCTGGGATTATGTTGATGGCGGCGAGCTTGTCCACGACGATGCCACGCTGCTTGTCTGGGAGCCGTAATGCACACGCTTCACGTCTGCCAGTCCGGCGTCTTCTGCAAGGTGACGGACCTCAACGCGATCAGTGAGCACCTCAAGGAGCCGGACACGGTGGTCTGGCTTGATCTGGAGGCGCCCGACGAGCGTGAGGTCGCCTTGCTGCGCGACGAGTTCGCCTTCCACCCGCTCGCCATCGAGGACGCTGTGCGCGACCAGGAGCGCCCCAAGGTTGACCCCTACCCCGACTACTACCTTTTCGTCTTCTACTCAGCCGCCTATAACGGCGGCAAGCCGAGCGAGGCGCCCACAGGCGATAGGGCGACGCCCCGCGAGCCGCAGATCGACCTGCGCCAGCTGAGCATCTTCGCCGGCAAGAACTTTCTCGTCACGATCCACCCCCGGCCGATCATCCAGATAGCCCAGACGATCTCACGCTGGCAGGTGCCAAACTCGCCCCTCGGCCACGAGGTGAGTGGCATCCTCCACTCGCTGCTCGACGTGATCGTGGACGATTATTTCACGCTGATGGACCAGATCGTGGACTGGGTGGAGGAGCTGGAGGACCGCATCTTCGGCCGCTTCCGCGAGGGCTCGATCCAGGAGATCTTCTCGCTCAAGAAGGATCTGCTGCTGCTGCGGCGCGTGGTGGCCCCCGAGCGCGATGTGCTCAACGTGCTGCTGCGCCAGGACTCGCCGATCTTCAGGCCCGAGGGCATCATCTATATGCAGGATGTGTACGATCATCTGGTGCGCGTCACCGACTCGATCGACACCTACCGCGATCTGCTCTCCAGCGCGCTCGACAGCTACCTCTCGCTCCAGGGCAACCAGCTAAACCAGCTGGTGAAAACGCTCACGCTCTCGTCGATCATCCTCATGGCCTGCGCGCTGATCTCGGGTATCTACGGCATGAACTTTACCTACATGCCCGAGCTGGGCTGGCGCTTTGGCTACCCCTTCGCCCTCGGCCTGATGGTGACGGTGGGCGTCGGGCTCGCGCTCTTCTTCAAAAGTCGCAAGTGGTGGTAGAGCGCGAAGCGTTTGGATCACGAAGGGCGCGAACGTCGGCGAAGAACGCGAACATGAACAACGCGAAGGCGCGAATACGACAGGAGATCCCAGATGACCTACGGTGTGAAGCTCGATCCAACCCCGATCCGCGGCGACCTGAGCGTGCGCGATCTGGTGGATAACCACCTCTATGCTTACAACGGCGCCCGGCTGCGCGAGGCGTGCCAGCTCTTCGCGCGCAAGATCGCCCAGCCCGGCGTGACAGTGGGCCTGACGCTCTCCGGCGCCTTAACGCCCACCGGCCTCGGCACGGCCGCGATCGTGCCGCTGATCCGCGCCGGTATGGTGGACTGGATCGTCAGCACGGGCGCGAATCTCTACCACGATATGCACCGCTCGCTCGGCTTCGAGCTGTTCAGCTCCACCCCGTTCAACAACGATATCGAGCTGCGCGAGCAGAAGATTATCCGCATCTACGATATTCTTTTCCACCAGGATGTGCTGCTGGAGAGCGATGCTTTTGTGCGCGAGTGCCTGCGCGGCGAGGAGTTCCAGACCACGATGGGCACTGCCGAGCTGCACTACAAGCTCGGCAAGTACACCCAGGCCCGCGAGCAGGCGCTGGGCAGCGGCTACGTGAGCATCCTCACCGCCTGCTACGAGGCCGCCGTGCCGATCTACACCTCCAGCCCCGGCGACAGCACGCTCGGCATGAATGTGGCCGCCCTCGCCCTGGAGGGCAATAAGTGCCGCTTCGATGTGGAGCGCGACGTAAACGAGAGCACCGCGATCGTCTACGACGCCAAGAAGCGCGGCGGCGAGAGCGCGGTGGTGATCGCGGGCGGCGGCTCGCCAAA
>JAYUYB010000153.1:0-1939 GCA_043752655.1 Chloroflexota bacterium | reverse complement strand
GGCGCCTGATCCGCAGCTCACGGGGAGATCGCTTACCCATCGTAGCTTCCTTGCTCTTGCGATGGGGATTGTATCCCCCATCAACTAGAGTTATTACTTGGCCTTACCGGCCTTACCAGCCTTGCGGCGAACTTTTTCTTCCAGGTACTTGATGCCCTTGCCCTTGTAGGGCTCGGGCGGACGCAGACCGCGGATGCGGGCCGCCTCCTCGCCGACAACCTGCTTGTCGATTCCGCGCACCATCAAGCCCAGCGGGTCGTTGGCACTTTTGCGCTCGCCCACCGAATACTGTACATCCTTCGGCGGGTCGAGGCGCACCTGATGCGAGAAGCCCACGTTCAAAACCAGGGTCTTCCCCTCCATGGTGGCACGGTAGCCCACGCCGTTAATCTCCAGCGCGCGCTGCCAGCCGTCCGTCACGCCCACCACCATGTTACTGAGCAATGTGCGTGTGAGGCCATGCAGCGACTTGTGCAGCTTCTCTTCCGACGGGCGGCTCACGTTCAGGGTGCCGTCCTCCTGCGCGATAATCATATCGGGGTGAAGCTGCTGCGTGAGCGTACCCTTGGGACCAGTGACGGTCACAAAATTGCCCTCCGCAACCTGGATCTCCACACCCTTCGGCAGGGTGACAGGTTTCCTACCAATTCGTGACATGGTATTCTCCTTCTAACCCTACCAGATATAGCAGAGTAACTCGCCGCCCACATGCTCACGCCACGCATCGTGGCCCGCCAGCACACCCTTAGGCGTCGAAAGAATGCTCAGGCCCATGCCGCCGCGCACGCGGGGGATGTCCTCCCGCCGGGTGTAGATACGCAGGCCGGGCTTGCTAACGCGGCGCAGGCCAGTGATGGCCGGGCGCCGATCCGACATATACTTCAGGGAGATCGCGATGGTATCGAAGGGCTTGCCCTCCACCACCGTAAACTCCTTGATGAACCCCTCGTGCTTCAGAATCTCGGCGATCGCCAGCTTCATCTTCGACGAGGGGATATTCACAGTCGTCTGACGGGCCATACACGCATTGCGAATACGCGTCAGCATGTCACCGATGGGATCACTAATACTCACTGTGAAGCCTCCTCGTTACCAGCTGGATTTAACCACGCCCGGGATGAGGCCCTTGAGGGCATTCTCACGGAAGCAGATTCGGCACATACCGAACTTGCGCATATAGGCCCGCGATCGACCACAGAGCTTGCAGCGGCTATACTCGCGCACCTTGAACTTCTGCGGGCGCTGTGACTTAATAATCCAGGACGTCTTCGCCAAGGATTTCCTCCTAAATGCGTTGGGCTGGTGAGCCTTTGCTCCTGGCCCAGACTAATCACGAAATGGCATTCCAAGGCGCTTAAGCAGCGCGTAGGCCTGCTCGTCGTTGGTGGCAGTCGTAACGATGACCACTTCCATACCACGCAGCTTATCGATCTTATCGTAGTCGATGTCTGGAAACACGATCTGCTCGCGCAGACCGAGGCTATAGTTGCCGCGCCCATCGAACGAGCGCCGACTCACCCCGCGGAAGTCGCGGATACGCGGAAGCGCCAGGTTGACGAGCCGATCGTAGAATTCGTACATGCGCTCGCTGCGCATCGTTACCATCACACCGATCGACATGCCCTCACGCAGCTTGAACGCGGCGATCGACTTCTTCGCCTTCGTTACTACGGGCTTCTGTCCAGTAATGATGGTGAGATCGCCCACGGCGGCGTCTAGCGCCTTCGAGTTCTGCACGGCCTCACCGACGCCGATATTTACAACGATCTTGTCCAGGCGCGGGGCCTGCATGATCGAGGTGAACTTAAACTCCTGCACCAACGCAGGGACGACCTCTGACCGATACTTTTCACGCAGACGGACTGGCATGAGCTTTACTCCAAGGGCATCGACGCATTACTTCGCGGTTTCGCACATGCGCGTTTCGCGTTTTCCGCCG
>JAYUYB010000152.1:0-1941 GCA_043752655.1 Chloroflexota bacterium | reverse complement strand
CGGCCGCGCGTCGGCCTGCGCCGACGCGTCCGGACCCGCCCGCGCAGGCGGGCGCCCGGCGCAGCGCGCCCCCACGGCGCGCGTTCACGCGCCCGCCTGCCGACCCTGACTAGCCCTACGCAGGCGCGCGCTCAAATTGACGCCCTCTGAGGCGTATGTTATCATCGCGCTAATTACATACAATCACAGAGGGAGCCCCGAGGAAGCGAGGGGCTTAATTGGGGGAAGCCGGTCAAACTCCGGCGCAGTCCACGCTACTGTAGGGGAGCCCCGCTCCCGAGCCAGGATGCCCGTCCCTGCTGCACGCCGATCACACCCGCGCTGGAATGGGGGTGAGGCAGCCGCTGGGATCCCCATTTGCGCCGGGCTCTCCCTTGTCTGCACACCCTCTCCACAGCTGTGGAGAGGGTTTTTTGTTCGCCCTGAGCCCGAAAGGAGCGCGTAGATGCGCCGCCTCACCCTTGCTCTGCTCGCCATTGCCCTCCTCGCCATCGCCCTCCTCGCCATCCAGCCGCTCACGCTCCACGCCCAGGCCACCGGCCCCTCCGCTGCTCAGACGGCTCTGAGCTGGATGCGCTCGCAGCAGCAGGCCGATGGGGCCTTTCCGGGCTTTGGGCCAGGCGATAGCGCCGATGCCGCCCTGGCCTTCGCCGCCGCAGGCGAGAACCCGACAGCGCTGAGCAATGGCGGCGCGACCGCGCTCGAGTTTCTTCAGGCCCAGTCCGCTTATGCCAAGAGCGGGGTAGGCGCAGCCGCCAAGCTCACGCTGGTCGCCGTGGCGATGGGCCAGAGCCCGCGCCAGTTTGCTGGCAGCGATCTGCTCCAGCTGATCGGGGGTGCGTACGACGCGCAGACCGGCCAGTATGGCGCCGATGTCTACGGCCACGCCCTGGCGCTGCTCGCCATACGCGCTGTGCAGGCCACCCCGCCCGCGCCCGCCGTCCAGCGTGTGCTCGACCTTCAGCTGCAAGATGGCGGCTGGAGCTTCGACGGCAGCGCGGCGACCGGCAGCGACACCAACACAACCGGGCTTGTGGCGCAGGCCCTGGCGGGCGAGGCGAGCGCCGCAGAGGCTTTGCAGCGGGCGCTGGGCTATCTCAAAAGCCAACAGAACGCTGACGGCGGCTTCCCCTACTCGCAGATGTCGCAGTTCGGCAGCGCCAGCGACGCCAACTCTACCGCCGCCGTGCTCCAGGCGCTGGCGGCATTGGGCGAAAGCCCGGACGGCGCCGCGTGGACGAAGGGCGACAAGACGCCGCTGGCTGCACTGATCGCGCTTCAGAACAGCAGCGGCGCCCTGCGCTACCAGGCGACGCCCCCAGACGATAACGCCCTCGCTACCTACCAGGCGGTGCCCGCGCTGCTCGGCAAAGCGCTGCCCATCGTCACCAGCGCCGTGCCTGGCGCACAGGAAGCGATTGCCGCCCCTGTTGCGCAGCCCGTGCCTGTGACGCTGCCCGCCACGGGCGCGCCTGCTGAGACGCCGCTGGCCGCGCTCGCGCTTGTCGCGCTCGTGCTGCTGAGCGCCGGACTGATTGCGCGCCGACGAGCCGCCCTGTGAGGAGCGTCGTCGTTCTGATCGTCGCCCTGGCCCTTGTCGTCGTCGCGACGGCTGGGGCGCAGGAAGGTGAGCAGCGCGCCGGGCTGGTGGTGCAGTACGACGACGGGCATGTGGAGACGGCCTGCGTGCGCTTCACGGAGCCGGAGCTTACCGGGGTGGAGCTGCTGGAGCGCTCAGGGCTGCCAGTGATCACGCAGTCGGGCGGGGTTGGCGCTGCCGTCTGCAAGATCGGCCCCGACGGCTGCGACTACCCGGCCGAGAACTGCTTCTGCAAGCGCAACGGGGCACGCAGCATCTACTGGGCCTTCTACGATCTTCAGGGCGGCGCCTGGGCCTACTCCAACCTCGGCGCGGCCAGCACGCTGGTGCGCGATGGCACC
>JAYUYB010000151.1:0-5106 GCA_043752655.1 Chloroflexota bacterium | reverse complement strand
GGCGCGGGCGGGCACTACGTCGGTGCCAAGCTCCAGCGTGACGTCTGGGTTGGCCAGAATGTTAAAGTACCAATCCGGGTTGGTTGGCGCGCCCCCCTTCGACGCGATCACGAGCCAGCGCTCGCCATCGGTGGTGTAGGCCAGCGGGTTGACCCGCTCCTGGCCGCTTTTTGCCCCCGTGGTGTGCAGGAGCAGCAGCGGCGCACCCTCGAACTGCCCGCCAACCTTGCCCGCGTTGGCCCGAAACTCCGCGATAATGGCCGTATTCCACGCATTCGGATCGCTCATCATCCCTCCTCGCAGCAAGCGTGTTTCACCGCGGGTAGGGTAGCACAGCTTGCCCGACGCTCCTAGCTAGCTTTTGGGGGAGGGCTGGGCTCAGCGCACTCAAACTCCGCTATAATGCTTCCTAGCCGCCAACGGCTGCCTGACCAATGGAGGCCTCTCTGTCTATGCTGTGCTGCGCCGCGCCGCGCTGGCTCCGGCGGCTTACGCGCCGCGCCCTGCTTGTGGCCGCCGTCGCCGTTACGCTCACCGCCTGCACCGCCACCAGCGCCGAGCAGCAGGTGCCCCTCGGCGCTGCATCGTTTTACCCGCTCGCGTCCGGCGCTGAGCTTGGCCAAAGTTTTGTGGTTCACCACGCTGGCCTCGCCGGGGTCGAGCTCTTCTTGCAACCCGACACGCCAGGCACAGGCACGCTGCGCGCCGAGCTGCGGGCCAGCGTCGATGGCCCGCCCCTGGCTACGGCTAGCCTCCCTCTGGCAGCGGTGACAGAGCCGCGCCTGTATGCCTTCCGCTTCGCCGCGCCGCTTGCCTCGCGCCAGCGCGACTACTACCTCGCCCTGTCTGTGGCGGGCGGCGGCGCTGTGCAGGCCGCCGTGATGCCCGGCGACGCCTACCGCGACGGCAGCCTCTACGTTGCGGGTCGCCCCGCCGAGGGCCAGCTCGTCCACGGGCAGATCTTCGCCACGGGCCCGCGCCTGCTTGGCTACGCCGCACGCTTGGCGACGTACCTTGCGATGATTCTTGCGGGGCTGCTTGTCTGCGTGATCCCTGGCCTCGGCCTGCTGGCCGCCCTTGATCTGCCAGATCAACGCCGCTCGGCAGCTGAGCGCATCGCCCTGGCGGTTGGGATCAGCATGGCTATGCTCACCGTGCTGCTTGTCTGGGCGCAGCTGCTCGGCCTGCGGCTCGGCCCCTGGAACATCTGGCTGCTTGTGGGCCTCGGCGCCGCCCTGCTGGCCTGGCGCGCGCGCCACCTGCGGCTGCCCGCGCTGCGCGCCTGGCGCCCTCGTGGCGACCGGCTCGATCTCGCGCTGCTCGCGCTGCTGCTGCTGATCGTGCTCGTGCGCCTTGTGGTGGTCGGCTCGCTCGACGCGCCGATGTGGGGCGATTCGTACCAGCACGCGATGATCACCCAGCTGATGCTGGATAACGGCGGTCTCTTTAACGACTGGGCGCCCTACGAGCATTATGTCACGCTCACGGTGCAGTTCGGCTTCTCCGCCGTCGCCGCCGCCCTCGCCTGGGCCACTGGCATTAGCGCCGTGGACGCGACGATCCTTGCGGGCCAGCTGCTGAACGCCGCCGCAGCGCTCACGCTCTACCCGCTGGCGCTGCGCCTTGCGGGCGGGCGCCGCTGGGCTGGAGTGGTGGCGGTGCTCACCGCTGGGCTGCTGGCGCCACTGCCAGGTATTTATGTCAACTGGGGTCGCTACGCCCAGCTGGCAGGCCAGGTAGTGCTGCCGGTGGCGATGGCCCTCACCTGGGATCTGGTGGCGGCGCCGCGCCGTGGCTGGCGGCCCGCACTCCTGCTGGGGCTCGTGGTGGCCGGGATGACGCTCTGCTACTATCGCATGGCTTTCTTCTACGTGGCCTTTGTGGGCGTGCTGCTGCTCTGCTGGGCCCTGCCCACCTGGCGCCTGAGCTGGCGCGCGTGGGGCGCGGGCCTCGGCTGGCTGGCCCTCGCCGGCGCCGCCACCGCTCTGTTCTTCGCGCCCTGGGCCGTCCACGTCTCTAGCAGCCAGCTCGCCGCCACCATCGGCGAGGCGGCCGCCCTCGGCACCCCTCTGGAATACGTGCAGGCCGACTACCGCGCCTGGACGCTGTTGCCCACCTATATGCCGCTCCCGCTGCTTGTGGCGAGCGCCATCGCTGTGCTGTGGGCGCTCGTGCGGCGCGCCTGGATGCTGCCAGGGCTGCTGCTCTGGACGCTGCTACTCTCCGGCTACATGGCCACGAGCCTGTACGGCGTGCCGGGCGCCGTGATGCTCCAAAGCTTCTCGGTGCTGATCGCGGTCTACATCCCCGTTGCCCTGGCCTGCGGCTGGCTCGCCGTCGAGCTGGTGGATGGGCTGGCGGGACGACCGACGACCGACGACCGACGACAGGGGGGCAGGTTTGCGGCTATCGGCTATCGGCTAGAGCGCTTCGCGCCGCTTCGCCCGGCTATCGGCTATCACACTGTGCCCTTCGTTGGGCTGGCCGTGCTGGCGCTCTGGGGCGGGCTCCAGCAGCTGCGCATCGTTGATCCGGCCTTCATCATCGTGACGCGGCCCGACGTGAAGGCGATGCGCTGGATCGCCGCCGAGACGCCGCCGACGGCGCGCTTCCTGGTGCATGGCTTCGACGTGTACGGCGGCACGTCGGTGGTTGGCGCCGACGGTGGCTGGTGGATCCCGCTGCTGGCGGGGCGCAGCAACACTATGCCCCCGCAGTACGCCATCGCCAACGAGCGCGCGGAGCCGCCCGACTACACGAAGCGCGTGGTGGCCCTGGTGCATGATCTGCGGGCCGCGCCGCCGACTACGCCCGAGGGCATGCAGATTCTCTGCGCGGAGGGGATCACGTACCTCTACCACGGGCAGGGCCAGGGGCGGGTTGGCGCCACCGCCGCCCCGCTCTTCACGCCCGCCGAGCTCGACGCCAGCCCCAACTTCACGCTGCGCTACGCCCAGGATCGTGTGGCGATCTACAGCTTCGACCGCCAGGTTTGCCCTGTGGCCGTGGCCCCGTGACCACCCTTACACTCACCGAGAGCCTCACGCGGCTGCTCTTTATTGCCGCCGTGCTCGCCCTCGGCTGGGCCGGCAGACCTCATCTCTCGCCCACAGCTTTCACAAATGCTCGCCCAAAATGGTTCGGAAATCTGCGTCATCTGCGTCATCTGCGGACAAAACCTCCGGCCACAGTCCCCTGGATCGCCCCCGCAACCCTCATAGGCGGCCTGATCACCGCCGCGCTCTACGCCCTCACCGGCGACACCCTGGCCGCCTGGGCGCTCACGCTCGCGCTCTGGGTAGCGGCGCTCTGGCTGGCCGAGCTGCTCGCCGACGGCCTGCCCTGGCCCCTGGCGGCGGTGGTGATCGCCTGCTGCGCCGGGCTGGTGGGGGGCACGGTGGTAGTGCTGGAGCAGCTGGAGGGCGGCTTCGCCGAGGAGGAGTTCTTCAGCGCGCTCGCGGCACTCGTGCTGGCGAGCAGCTGGGCGCTCACGCTCCTGGCCCACGGAGTGATCAGGCGCTACTGTCCACCCCCGCATCACGGGCTACGCCTTGGCGTCCGCCGTCGCTGGCTGGCGCTTGCCGTGCTACTGGCGGTCGCCGTGGCTGGTTGGGGCACGCTGCGCGCCTACAGGGCGAGCTTCTTCCCTGCGCCGCCGCCGTTTGCTGGGATCAGCGCGGAGCAGCCGACGCTCTGCGAGCAGCTCGCGCTGCCCGCAAGCACCTACACGGGCGTGGCGGTCTTCGCGCAGCTGCTGGCCCTGGTGGAGGCTCACCCGCAGAAGGGCGTGCCAGAGTATGGCATGCTCGCTCTCGGCACGGGCGAGCAGCCTTGGGCGGCGCGCTTCCGCGAGGCGATCCTGGCCGAGGCGGCCGCAGCGGCGTTTAGCGGCCCCGCCAACAGCGTGAAGTACGGGCAGTTCGAGGCGGCCAAGCGCGCGTACTACTATAGCCGGGTGCGCGCCGCCTTCCCCGCCCTGTTCAGCGCTGAAGACGACGAAGCCCTGCGCGCATGGTTCGCCGCCGTCAACCGGCGCGCCCTCACGGTGGAGTGGGTGGACTGGCTCTACGCGCTTGCCTTCGGCCAGCGGCCCAGCGGCCCATACGTGAACCAGGAGACGGGCGCCGGCCTGCTGGCCATGCTGGAGAACACCGGTCTGGCCGACCCTGCGCTCGCCGAGCAGAACCGCGCCTACCTGGCGGGCGCCGAGCGGGGCTGGTTGGCGCGCTGGCGCAACTCCGACGACACCTACTACTACCAGAGCGAGTGGATCACCAACGCGCTCTATCAGTCGCTCGCCAGCGGCGCGCCGCCCCCCGCGCAGGCCCGCCGCTCCTTCGAGTGGCTGCTGCTCCAGCTGCCGCCGGACGGTCGCCCGCTGCGCTACAACTTCCCGCTCGCCATCAGCCCAGAGGCCAGCTTCTACCTGGGCGCCAGCCTGCTGAACGAGCCGCGCTACCTGTGGGCCGCAGGCCTTGCCGCAGGCAGCCCCGCACGCACCTACAATTTTAGCGCGGCGCAGCCCGGCGCCGACGCCGCCCTGAGTATGCGCGGCACGCCGCCCAGCGAGGGCTCCTGCCTGCTCTACGGCAACACCGGCACGCCCACGCTGCCCGGCGCCCTCGGCCCCGACAAGCTCGTCTTTCGCGAGAGCTGGCAGCCGGACGGCGCCTACATGCTGCTCAACCTGCGCTTCACCGGCTGGCACCGCTACAAGGCCAGCAACACGCTCAGCCTGATCGTGCAGGGCGACGCCCTGGTGGAGGATCAGCTCGATGGGAGCACGTTTAGCTGGCTGCCACGCGGGCGCAGCGCCTTTCGCGACAAGCGCATCCCGCGTGAAAACCTGAGCGGCCTCGTAGTTAGCCGCAGCGGCATGAGCGCCGTGCGCCAAGTGCTCAGCGGCCTTGGTGGCCCGTGGGCGCAGGACCCGCCGCCCTTCGCGCGGGTGGAGCGCTTCGCACCGGGGCCGCGCTGCGACCTGAGCGTCACCGCCCTCGACGGCTGGCGTGGCTGGGATCAGCGCCGCACGATCCGCTTCTGCCCAGGCGAGCCCACCGTGATCGCCGACGAGGCCACCGGCCCCATAGGCGCGCAGGCCGCGAT
>JAYUYB010000150.1:0-5114 GCA_043752655.1 Chloroflexota bacterium | reverse complement strand
CGTGGAGCCGCAGCGCCGGGTCGAAGGGCGCCTTGGTGTCGCGGTTCGCCACCAGCTCCAGCGCCCAGAACAGCCCGCGCCCACGTATATCGCCCACGTGCGCGTGCTCGCCGAAGCTGGCGCGCAGGCGTACCTCCAGCCCCGCCCCAAGCTTGCGCACGCGCTGGATCAGCCCCCGGTCGCGCACGGCCCGCTGCACCGCCAGGGCTGCCGCGCAGGCCACCGGGTGGCCCATGTACGTGTGGCCGTGGGCCAGGGCGCCGGAGCCGTCGGCGATGGTGCGATAGATCGCCTCTGAGCAGAGCAGCGCCCCAATTGGCCCGTAGCCGGCGCCGAGCCCCTTGGCCACGCAGACAATATCGGGCACCACGCCCTCCTGTGCAAAAGCCCAGAGGCTGCCCGTGCGGCCCATGCCGCACATCACCTCGTCGAGAATCAGCAGCACGCCGTGCTGGTCGCAGATCTCGCGGATGCGCCGCAGGTAGCCGGGGGCCGGCGTGGCGCAGCCCAGCGTCGCGCCCGCCACCGTCTCGGCGATAAACGCCATCACCCGCCCTGGCCCGGCGGCCAGGATCGCGGCCTCCAGCTCATCGGCGGCGCGGCGACCGTAGGCCTCGGGCGACTCGTTGGGCCATTGCTCGCGGTAGGCGTAGCAGGGCGCCACCAGGTCAACCTCCATCAGGAGCGGGGCGTAGAGCGCGCGGCGGGCCTGATTGCCGCTGGCCGCCAGTGCGCCCAGCGTGTTGCCGGCGTAGCTCTGGCGGCGCGCCACCAGGCGCCCGCGCTGCGGCTCGCCGCGCTCCACGTGGTACTGGCGCGCCAGCTTGAGCGCCGCCTCCACCGCCTCGGAGCCGCTGGAGACGAAGATCGCCCGCGTGAGCGTAGGCGGCGCCTGCGCCACCAGCAGCTCGGCCAGCGCCTCGGCGGGCGCGCTGCTGAAGAACGACGTGTGGGCGTAGGCCAGCTGCGCGGTCTGCTCCGCCACCGCCGCAACCACTTCCGGGTCGCCGTGGCCCAGGCAGCTCACCGCCGCGCCCCCGGATGCATCGAGAAAGCGCCGCCCTGCCGCGTCGAACAGATACGCGCCCGCGCCGCGCACGGCCACGGGGTAGCTCTGGCCCGTTGTGCGATGAAAAATGGCCGACATTACAGCCCTCCGATTTGCCGCGCACCCCTCACCCCCGGCCCCTCTTCCTCAAGGGGAGAGGGGCGTCCGCAGCGATGCAGGCAAATCTGCGTCATCTGCGTCATCTGCGGATAGTGACATGCTAAGGCATATGCTGCATCGGCTGAAGCGGCGCGGGCGGCGCGGACCCGCGCAGCGCCAGCAGCTCGCGCATCAGCCCAAGCTCGCCGCGCTGCCCGCGCACCACGCTCTCGGCCAGCCGCGCCACCTCGGGCCTGGGGTGCGCCGCCAGCACCTCCTGCGCCATCAGCAGCCCGCCCTCGTGGTGGGTCGTCATCAGCTGAAGGAAGCGCACCTCCGCCTCGGCCACCGGCAGCGTCGCCAGGCTGTTCACCTCGGCCTGGGGCGCCATGCCCATCATCGGACCCATGCCGCCCATCGGCGCGTCGGCCCCGGCGAACGGCCGCCCCCACTGCTCCAGCCAGCCGCTCATGCGGCCGATCTGGCTCTGCTGCCCCAGGATGATGTCGGTGGCAAGCGCGCGCAGCGTCTCGTCATGGCTGCGGTCGCGGATCAGCAGCGCCAGCTCCACAGCCTGCTCGTGGTGGGCGCTCATATCGCGCACAAAGCGCACCTCCGCGCTCCCCTCGCCCGGCGGTCGCGCCAGCCACAGCGCCGCCAAGGCCGCCAGCAGCGCCACCGCCAGCACGATTGGCAGGGCGGATTGTGCTGGCAACAATGACGACCAACGACCGACGACCGTCGCACCTCCGCCTTGTGGTCGTCCGTCGTCCGTCGTCGGTCGTCCGTCGTCGCGACTCACGGCGGATTTATGGAACCCTTTGTTAGCGCTCATCTGGTGTCCCCGTGCCGCCCACGCAGGCCGCGCCCGGCTCCGGCGTCTGTGCGCCCTGGCGATACTTGGCGACAAACTGGCCCAGCCGCCCATCGTCGGCGGTGTCTGCGGTGAGCTGCAAGCCCCAGGCGCTCGCCGCCACGGCCGTTGGCTGGTCCGGGAAAGGCGAGAGCAGCGTGTAGCTTTTGCCGCGCACCAACCCCTTCAGCTGCTCCACCTGGTCGGCCGGCAGGTCGGGCCGGTAGGTGATCCAGACCGCGCCGTGCTCCATCGCGTGGACGGCCAGCTCCTCGGCCACGGGGTCGTTGTAGATCCCGCAGTTCTGCCACACCGCCCGGTGCTCGCCGCCCACGCCAGGCGTCTGCGGGTACGTTACATCGCCGGCCACGTGGAGATTCGCCGGGAACGGCCCGTAGGTCTGCACCCCGGCGATCACCTGCACCTCGCGCACAATGTTGAAGATCAGCGCGCCGATCAGGGCCGCCGCGCCCACCCCAGCGATCAGCCAGACCCAGTTAATGCCGCCTTTTTTGCGCCGCGCCGCGCCTTTCCCCCCGGCTGGCCTGCCACCTGCCGGCTTAGGGTCGCCTGTCGGCTTAGGGCCGCCTTGCTGCGCGCCCACCCCAGCGGGCGGGCTGCTTGCCGCCTTGCTGCTCGTCGCCTTGCTGCTCGTCGCCTGCCGCTGCTTCGGATTACCTTTGCTCATGGCTCTCTATACATGCTGATGGCGCGCTGCGCGCCGGGCTGCTCCGTGGCACAATCCTACCACCGTTCGCAAAGCGTGAGGATGAGCGTTCGCTATGGCCGCCACGCCCGCCGCCAGAACCCGGCGGTTGAAACCGCAGCGGCTGGGCCTGCGGCCGCGCGTCGGCCTGCGCCGACGCGTCCGGACCCGCCCGCGCAGGCGGGCGCCTCCCGACCATGACGTAGCCCTACCTCAGCAGTCCAACATCCAAAATCGGCAATCCAAAATGCTATAATGTCCCCTGTGATCGACGTACTTATGCTCCAGCTGCCTGTTCCCAGCAGCCCCGCCCTCAACACGCCGCTGGCCGCCGGCTACCTCGCCGCTTACGCCGAGGCCCAGGGCCTGGGCGAGCTTGCCCACATCACGATCCTCCCGCGCGCCATCGCCGACCACGCCGGCGACGCCGCCCTCGTCGACGCGATCGTCGCCCGCGCCCCGAACCTGCTCGGCCTCAGCCTCTACACCTGGAACAGCGAGCGCTCCCTCGCCGTCGCCCTGCGCGCCAAGCAACGCCTCCCCGCCCTGCTCGTCGTCGTTGGCGGCCCCGAGGTGCAGCCCGACAACGCCTGGCTCCTCGCCCACCCCGCCGTCGATCTCGCCGTGATCGGCGAGGGCGAACAGACCTTCGCGGAGCTGCTGCGCGCCCTCGTCGAGACAAGGGGACAAGGAGACAAGGAGACAACTTGTGCTCCCGGTCTCCTTGTCTCCTTGTCTCCTTGTCTCCCCCCCATCCCCGGCCTGGCCGTGCGCCTCCCCGACGGCCAGCTCCAGCTCGCGCCAGAGCGCGTGGCCCTCGCCGAGCTTACGCCAATCCCCTCGCCCTACCTTGCGGGCCACCTGGAGCTGCCGCCCGACGGCATGCAGATGATCGAGATCTCGCGCTGGTGCCCCTACGCCTGTAGCTTCTGCCTCTACGGGCGCAACATGGGCACAAAGCTTGGCGGGCGCTACTTCGCCCTGGAGCGCGTGCTGGCCGAGATCTGCTGGGGCATCGCGCGCGGCGTGCGCAGCGTCCACTTCGTCGAGGCCAACCTGAACCTCGTGCCGCTGTTCTGGCCGCTCATGCGCGCCCTCGCCGATCTCAACGCCCAGCGCCAGCTCACCTTCTACGCCGAGCTGCGCGGCGAGCATCTCAGCGACGAGGTTGTCGCCGCCCTGGATGCCGCCAACGTGCGCGTGGTGGAGGTCGGCCTCCAGACGGCCAACCCGGTCGCCCTGCGCGCATCGCACCGCCGCACCGACCTGGCGAAGTGGGCCGCGGGCACGCGCCGCCTCTACGCTCACAAGATCGAGGTGCTGCTCGACGTGATCCTCGGCCTCCCCGCCGACGACGCTGCCGGCGTCGCCGAGACGCTCGCCTTCATCGAGCGCGAGCAGCTCGGCCCCTACGATATCTTCACGCTCCAGGTGCTGCCCGGCACCGCGGTGCGCCGTGAGGCCAGCGAGCACGGCCTGGCCTTCCAGGAGCGCCCGCCCTACTTCGTGCTCGCCACCCGCGAGCTGCCCTACGCCGAGCTGCGCAGGCTGCGCCGCGAGCTCAAGCTTGGCGTTGGCCTCGACCCCGACGCCGTGGAGGGCATGCCTGCGCCGCGTCTGGAGGCTCTAGCGACGACGGACGACGGCGAGAGCAAGAGCGAGTTTGTGCGCCGTCTGGATCTGCGGGCTGGCGTACCTGACGTGCTGTGCGACCCCGCGAGGCTTGCCGCGCATGTCGATTTGCTGCTGGCTGTCCGAGCAATTCCAGCGCTCACAGCGCAGCTTGCTGCGCTGATCGCGGCATCCCCGGCGACAATCTTCGATCTCTACTTGCTCGCCACTCGCGCCCCACCCGCCCCAGCCGAGCTGCGCGCCTGGCGCGACGCGCTGCCGCACGAGCCGGGCTACCTGGACCGTGTGGCCGTCTACACGCGTGAGCAGCCCCAGCCGCAGCACGCCCGCGTCAGCCCGCGCCTCTGGCTTGTGCTGCCTTGGGCGGCGCAGGCAGAGCCGGCGGCATACACGGGCGTCGCCCAGATCATCTGGCGCTACGACGCAGCGCCCGACGAGCCGCTGCCACTCGGCGCGTGGCGCGCGGCGCGCGGCGACGGCATCTGGCTCTGTCTGCCCGCCGCCACCCCGGCGGCCGTGCGCGCCGCCATGCTCGCCGAGGCGCGCGCGTGGGCGGCCGCGCACGGCCGCGCCATCTGGTCTCCCTAACCGCTTCCCGGAAGCTCAGACCGTCCACAGTCCACCCTCACACCACACCCCGAAAAAACACGAAGTGCGGCCCTGTCGCGGTCACGAACTCCTCGCCCACGCTGGCGAACCCGAGCGCCTGGTAGAACCCCGCCGCCGAGGTGCGCCCGTTGCACCAGAGCGTCTGCCCGCCGTGCGCCGCCACGTGG